>MVQQ01000069.1 GCA_002067555.1 Syntrophorhabdus sp. PtaB.Bin184 | reverse complement strand
GGTAGCCATGACACACCTCCGTAACGATTGGCTGTTTCCTAATATATCACATCACGATATATTAGTCAAACACGAGTTTTTCATCAGGGGCAGGGCGAGCCCGATCGGCACGCCATTGACATACTTCCACGGTTGTCATGAACGCCAGAAGCTGTTTCGCTCCTTAGGCTCCTCTATTGCCACGATCTGCAGTATCTCCCCGCCGCGCGCACAAGAGGCTCCCTATATCTGCAGGGCGTCAGCATATTCATATGAGATAGGCTGACCGTCCGTGGTTTCTTGATATCCTTTTTCCCTGTGGGAGAAGTCCCTTATTGCCGTCGCGGTGTAGTCCCGGAAGAATTCCTTGACGGAGATCAGTGTCTTTACGTCGCTTTCGGAAAACAGTGAAAAGAGATCGGGCATGTTGACAGTTATGAGTCTCTCGGCGATATGGTCGGATCCACATGGCACTTCTTCGACCTTTAGTGAGCCGTTTTCAACGAGGTGCGCGAAGTAGAGTTCATAGTTGTCGGGAACGGGACCATGGGTGGCATGCGCGTAATGGGCTCCCGTTATCGATGTGGTGTTTTCCTTGAAGTGGCTGAAGTCGGCATAGAAGAGGAGCTTGTTTACCTTGGTCTTGAAGTCACCGCCCTTGCAGAAGAAGAGTATCGCTTTCAGGACCCTCGGCACGTTGAGACGCCTGTAACCGCTCAGCTCGCTTGCCTCGTATTTCCCGAAGCGTTCTTCGAAGATCCTCTCGAAGGAGAAGGTCTCTTCCTCCTCCCTTCTGAGGGTCTCGAGGAGCCGCGCCCTCTTCTGGTCGCTGAGCGCGGACGGTGTTTCCTCTATCAGGTTGATCAGGTTCCGGGGGTCCATCGCCAGGCGAGCTTCCTTGTCGTGGGCCTCGTCCTGCAGTGCCCCGCTCTCATACCGATTGACGGTCACCTTGCCCCAGCCGAGGAGGGTGTTGAACTCGGCTTGCGTCAGGCCGTGCCTCTTTCGAAACTCCTTGAACTCCGCGGGCTGGATCATCCCATGCCGGGAGCGGTATTCCATATAGGCCCTTTCCAGGGGATCCCCGCCGGTCTTCGGGTCGTCGAAAGTTCCACTGCAGGCTGAGCATTTATAATAGGTGACAGGAACCTCTATGAGCTCGCCCTTGACCTTGATGTTCTCAGTGGTGTCGACCACCTCCACGTCCTTAACGTCTTCGCAGTATGGGCAGATGGTTCTCATTTCTTTTCTCCTTCCCCTTCATCTCTGAGAGGGAAACGAAGGTTGTGCTTTGCCGGATGGAAGGACACGCATTTCGCGATGGTTTGTGACCCGGCCTTTGTCAGTTTCAGTTTGATATATATGTTTGAGCCACTCATATTCATACCGAAGACCCAGCCTTCACCGGGCATGTCCCGGTCAGGCTCCGGTCCTTTACAGTAATCGTCGACGGTGAGACCCAGGATCTCATCGCGGCAATTGGTTTTCGTATATCCCAGCCATGCCAGGGTTTCGGTGAAACCCTTACGCGGGATAAAATAGATGCCACGTTCATGTGCGACCTTCTTGAATGCTCTCAGGAACGCCCTGACCGCCTCCCGCTTTTCCTCAGGCACTATTCACTCCACGATTCCTCTTGTAGATTAATTATATCACGTTATGATAAGTTGGCAAGATAAAAGTTATCATATGATATTTTAAGGAAGCTCCTCCATCGTTACGATCTGCCCCAGTTCCCCGCCGCGCTGGATGAAGATCCGTCTGGCTTGGCCTTTGCTCTCGGCCTCTATGTCGACGGTTGCCGTCTCGCCGGTCGGGGTCTTCCAGGTGACGCGGAAAGGACGCTTCATACTCATACTCCCGTCATGTGTTCAATCTCTCATTGTGAGATCCGAGCCGGTCCACACAGCCGGCTCCATTAGAGAGGACCTTGCCAGGCGATGGTCCTCCCCGATGCGCTCGGTTTCCTCCGGGGCAATTCCCGCTTCCAGGGCAAATTGGGGCCACCGGGCAACAGCATCGTCAACCTGCCCGATTATCTCCTCCGCTCTTCCTATGCTGAACCTGTTCGCAACTGCCAGCAGGTCGCTGCGGGAGATGTCGGAGAACTTTCCGTTGATGGCCATGAGATGCTGGTAGGTCCATTCACCCTTGGGATTGTACGCATGGGTGACGTCGTACGCCGGCGCGAGCTCCCAGTCATGGCCCTGCCGGAGGATGAAGGAGAAGTTCTTCGTGTGGTCGTCGCAGTTCGCGGCCATCACGTTGAACACCATCCGTCTGAACGCTTCCTCCATAGCGGGGGTACCCAGCTGTAGCCGTTCGATGGCTGCAAAGAACTGACCGTAGTCATGGGTGCTCTTCTGCTTGTAGTCCAGGTGCATCATGGCGCACAACGTCTGCATATGGTGCTTCGCATTCCCGTCCCGGTCGAAGCGGTGCGTCATGAAATGCGCGCGACCGTTCTCTTCCATCAGCCTGGATTCCGACATGGATATGCCCGCCTCGAGCGCCATGAGGTGATATGCATACTCGATGCGGCCGTAGTTCCGGGATCCTCCAAGCTCGAAATCGGCTCCAATCCCGTCGAACTTGAGTATCCAGTGCTCGAAGCCGGGTTCGACATCGAAATGTCCCGCCCTGATCTCGTGGGTCTCCGGGTTCCAGGCAATGGCGGCCTTGGCCCTTGCCCCACCGGCGGACGTTCCCACCTGGATGATCTGGTTGAGCGCCGCCTTTGCGAGGTGGTCAGTGGAAAGATCTCCCCTTACGGCACGGCGCGCCGCCTCGACGAGGCGTGACAGATGGATGGCGCTGGACCTGATACCGGTCGAAATGGCAGGACGAAACTCCAGCGCCCCGACACCTCTTTTTCCCATGTAGGCGAGCCTGTCAAGGGGCGTGATATCAGCCTTCCGGATACCCTCTCTTAACATCCACGCATCGATGAGAAGATTACCGAAATCGTCAGGCAGGGCGTCCGCGATCATGCCGGGAAGGCGCTTGAATGATGCCTCAGGTAGATCGGAAAAGAGAAAGGGAGAAGAGGCCCGGGACAGGGGCATGGTCAGGGGAGCGAGCTCCATGCCGGACCTCGCGAAGGCGGGGTCATATTCGAAGGCGTAATAACCAAGCCTCGGGTCGGGCGCCAGACCGCCGACAAGTTTTCCCCAGATACGGACCTCGATGGCCTTTACGGGTCTATACATGGTTTTTTACCTCTTTTCTCCTGCGAGAAGCACGCTGCCTGGGAGCCTTCTTCCGGGACTTCAGTATCTGCATCGGGCTGATCGAGATCTCCGGCTGCAGGGCGTTGAGCCACTCCACCCGATCCAGCACTTTCAGTATGCTGATGAAGGATTTGAGTGTCGATCCTCTCCCCGCCTCGATGTTCTTAATGACGTTCAAGGCCACCCCGGCTTGTTCCGCGACATCCCGCTGGTCCATGTTTTTAAGAAGCCTCAGGCGCTTGACCTGCTCTCCAATTATCTGTTCCCATTCCTCGGTTGTACGAAAAGTATCCATAATAGCCCCTTATTGGAATTTAATCATAGATAAGTATACACTATATCCTTTTTAAAGTCTACTATTGTTGTGATTGTCAACTGGGCCGCCGCGGGCTCCATCCTGGTGTTGACAATAGTATCATGGAGTGATACTATTACCTATGGGTGCACATAGGAGGACCTACGAGGCGATATTCCGGGATCCTGTCGCATCAAGCATCTCCTGGAATGATATCGAGGCCCTATTGCTTGCCCTCGGAGCAGAGCTGAGCGAAGGCCGCGGTTCGCGTGTTCGTATCGTCCTCAATGGCGTACGCGCGGTGTTTCATAGGCCGCATCCAGAAAAAGAGACAGACAGGGGGGCGGTCCGGTCGATGCGCCGTTTCCTCCAGGAGGCAGGAGTAAAGCATGATGACGTATAAAGGGTACACGGCGACGGCGGAGTTCGATGATGAGGCCATGGTCTTTTCCGGGGAAGTTGTCGGTATCCGGGATGTCATCACCTTCCAGGGAAAGAGCGTGGAAGAACTGGAGACGGCTTTCCGCGATTCCGTAGACGACTACCTCGATATGTGCAGGGAGAGGGGCGAGGCGCCCGATAAACCCTTCTCGGGGCGATTCGTGATCAGGGTCTCGCCGGAAACCCACCGGAAGATCCACATATCCGCGAAGAAAGAGGGCATCAGCATCAACGCGTGGGTGAACCGGGCCCTTCAGCGGGTGACGGGTTAAGGAGCAGCGCCAACATATCGTCTCCCTCTTTCTTTGATGCTCTGCACAACGAAATCCGGGATATCTTCCATGTATTCGAGGCGGAAATCCTCCGTCCCCAGCATCTCCTCTATGGTTCCTTCGACGCAGTATTTATGCTCCCAGGGGATCCCGGCAACCGCGAGGTCGACGTCGGAGTGAGCGTCGAACCTGTCCGTGAGGATGGACCCAAAGATGTAGACCTCTTTCGCGCCCAGCCCGACGAGGTATTCACACACCGCCTCCGCTTTCTTGAGCAAGGCGGCCTGTTTCCTCTTGATCTCGTCAATATCTCTTTGCAGTAGCGTCAATCTGGGCATGGTTGAGTTCCTGGGTATTATAATAGCATATCATTGGACAACATCGAAAATCCCCCACTGCTTTGTCGTTCTGGAATCTTGCTTATATCTACGCCGCTACTATAGAATAGTAACCACAAGACAGTAACCAGGGATGATGAGCATGAAGACTCCGTCATATGTGACAGAAACAACGATACCACCGGCATTAATGCCCGCCCGGATACAGGCGTTCACGGGGATCCTGAAGAAGGATTTGGACAAGGTCTTCCTGGTGGGAGGGTGCGTCAGGGACCTCCTTTCCGGGAGAGATCCGGAGGATATCGATCTGCTGGCGGTCCTGCCGCCGAAGAGGCTTCTCGATCTCGGGTTCACCTACGTGGACCCGAAAACGACGATACCTGTGTTCACGATGCACCGCGAGGAGTTCGGGAAGATAGAGATCGCCCTGCCAAGGGGAGAAGGAGCCGGGCCCGGTACCATGTCCGAGGTCCGGGAGGACCTTCGCAGGAGGGACTTCACCATCAACGCAATGGCGTGCAGGCTCTCCACCGGGGAGCTCATCGATCCGTTCAACGGCCGCCAGGACCTGAAAGACAGGGTCATCAGGCACGTATCGGAAGCTTTCGCGGAGGATCCCCTGCGGGTGTTCCGTGCCTTCAGGTTCGCCTGCAAGGGGTTCACGATCGCCCCGGAGACCATGGACCTCGTCCGTACCATGGACCCGGAGCTGCGGCACATCCCTCCCGAGCGCATCTACAACGAGATGATGAAGGCGATGGGGGAGGAACGTCCGGAAAGGTTCTTCATATACCTGGTAAAGAGCGGGGTTAGCAGGGACGTGTTCCGCGAGATCTACCGGATGCTCGACGTCGTGGCGGGCCCTCCCGAATATCATCCGGAAGGCTCGACGTTCAACCACGCCGTCAACGTCCTCAAGTTCGTGGCCGGCAGGACCCGCTGCAGGTACACGCGCCTCGCCGCGTTCCTCCACGACATCGGGAAGGTCGAGACTCCGGAGGAGGAGCTGCCGAGGCACATCGACCACGAGAAGCGCGGGAT
>MVQQ01000068.1 GCA_002067555.1 Syntrophorhabdus sp. PtaB.Bin184 | reverse complement strand
AAAATCGAGGTCTTTAAGTCCCCTGTTACGTTCCTCCACGGAAATGTGGAGATCACCTTTCGGTTTCCGCACTGCATTTTGTTCCATCAACACCCCCCCGGACGTGGATTTCCCCTGATCAAATGCATTCAAGCATAACGCGTCTGAAACTGCCGATCGAAAAACGTATATAATGCCGAAGGCGGGATTTGAACCCGCACGAGTCTCCCCGCCACCCCCTCAAGATGGTGTGTCTGCCACTTCCACCACTTCGGCATTTCTTATCATTTCGTCCCCTGCGCCGGAGCGTTCTGTTGCTGGCTCTGCGCCGGTACATTCTTTATGCTGCTTCCCTTATGACTATAAGTATACGCAAGCACAAGACTTGTCAACATAAAAACGACCGCAGCTATGGTTGTGAGTTTCGTCATGAAACCCGAAGACCCGGAGCTGCCGAAAAGGGTCTGGCTTGATCCGCCGCCGAAGGCAGCCCCCATGTCCGATCCCCTTCCTGTCTGCAAAAGTACGATGAGGATCAGGGCGATCGCTATTATCACGTGTATGATGGCAACTGCTATTGTCATTGACCGTTCTCCAAAGCGCGGCTTATTATACCAAGAAAACTTCCGGATTTCAAGGATGCACCGCCGACAAGTGCACCATTTATGTTTTTCATGGCGATCAATTCCCCGAAATTCTCCGCCGTGACGGAACCGCCATAGAGTATCCGCACGTTCAAAGAAGCT
Organism: Syntrophorhabdus sp. PtaB.Bin184; assembly: GCA_002067555.1. Classification (GTDB taxonomy): domain Bacteria; phylum Desulfobacterota; class Syntrophorhabdia; order Syntrophorhabdales; family Syntrophorhabdaceae; genus Delta-02. Next base: position 2,527 of record MVQQ01000068.1, on the reverse strand, counting down.
TCTTTGTAAAGATCTCGCAGGATATTACGAATGAATCCATGGACTTCCTCCGCCTGGCCCGGTGTCGCGTTCTTTCCGGTGCCTATCGCCCACACGGGTTCATAGGCGATGGTGACGTCTGCCATGTCGGTTATCCCCGCCAGGGCCTTCTTCACCTGGATCCCCACAACGAACTCGGTGATGCCCGCCTCGCGTTCTTCATCGGTCTCGCCGACACAGACAATGGGCTTCAATCCCACCGCGAGGCATTTCTTCGTCTTGAGATTCACACCCTCGTCGGTCTCGTGGAAATATTTCCTCCGTTCCGAGTGGCCGATAATGGCGTACGTGCAGCCGGCGTCCTTGAGCATTGCCGGCGATATCTCTCCCGTGTAGGCCCCTTTGTCCTCGAAGAATATGTTTTGGGAAGCAAGGGCGATGTTGCTGCCCCTTATGACATCATGCACGCTCCCGAGGACCGTGAAGGACGGCGCGAGAACTACCTCACCGCGGCCCGCGATATCGGGCAGGCCGGCGACGATCTCCTTCGCGAGCGCCACCGCCTCTGCCGTCGTATTGTTCATTTTCCAATTCCCTGCCACCATCCATGCTGCCATCTCAACCTCCGCAGGATTCGAGGGCCTCTACGGCCGGCATCGTCTTGCCTTCGAGAAGTTCCAGAAACGCACCGCCGCCGGTGGATATGTATGATATCCTGTCGCTGACGCCCGCCTTATGGACGGCCGAATCGGTATCGCCGCCGCCGATGATCGACAGGGCGCCTGAGTCGGCGACATCCTTTGCCAGGCCGAAGGTCCCCTTGCTGAACGCATCGAGTTCGAACATGCCCATGGGACCATTCCAGACGATCGTCTTCGCCTCTTTCACGGCGTTCCCGAAGATCTTCGCCGTCTCCGGCCCGATATCGAGGCCGAGGGTATCCTGTGGTATCTTTTCAACGGCAACGATGTTTGTCACGGCACCCGCTTCCGCCTTGTCGGCAACGACGCAGTCGACGGGCAGGAGGATCTTCACGCTCTTCGCCCCCGCCTTGTCCATGATGCTCTTCGCCTTGTCGAGCATATCATTCTCGCAGATGGACCTGCCGATCTCAAGACCCCTTGCCTTGAGAAAGGTGAAGGCCATTCCGCCGCCGATTATGAGCATGTTGACAGTATCGACGAGATTCTCGAGGACGCCGATCTTGTCCGAGACCTTCGCTCCGCCGATGATGGCCACCAGCGGCCGGGCCGGGTCCTTCATTGCCTTATTGAAATAATCGATCTCATCCTTCAGGAGAAAACCCGCAGCGCATGCCTTCACGGCCTGAGTGATGGCGGAATTGGACGCGGCCTTCCTGTGGGAAACGGCAAAGGCATCGTCTATGTAGACGTCGCACAGTTTCGCGAGCTCCGCGGCAAAGGCGGGATCGTTCTTCTCATCGCCGATGTGAAACCGAAGGTTCTCGAGGAGGATGACATCGCCGGGTTTCATCGCAGCCACCGCGCCTCCCGCCTTCTCGCCCACGCAATCGTCGACGAAGGGGACATCCTTCCCGAGGAGGCCCGAAAGAGCGGCCGCACAGGGCTTCAGCGTCAGTTTGTCCACCCTCTGGCCCTTCGGCCTACCCATATGGGATATGAGGACCAGCTTCGCGCCCTTCTCCATGCAGTACCCGATGGAGCGAAGGTGTGCCTTGATCCTCGTCGTGTCGGTGATGTTTCCGTTTGCGTCGACGGGCACATTGAAATCGACGCGCATAAGAACCCTTTTTCCAGCAATGTCAACTTTGTCAATAGAATTCATATGTTACCCCTTCCTGTTTCCGTTTTATTTCATAACGAACGACAATAGATCGAACATGCGGTTGGAGAAACCCCATTCATTGTCGTACCAGGAAAGCACCTTTATCATGTTCCCGCCTATGACGGTCGTATTGTCCATATCAACGATGGAGGAATGGCTATTGCCATTGAAATCGCGGGAAACGAGAGGCTCTTCCGAACAGGCCAGGATCCCTTTCATGGGCCCTTCCGCATACTCCTTGAATCTCTTGTTTATATCTTCCTTGGTTGTTTTTGTAGAAAGCGTCGCGACGAAGTCGACGAGGGACACGTTGGGTGTAGGCACCCTGATGGCCAGTCCGTCGAGCTTGCCCTTCAGTTCCGGAATGACCTCGGATATCGCCTTCGCCGCCCCTGTTGTCGTGGGGATCATCGAGATGGCCGCCGCCCGGGCCCTGCGAAGGTCCTTGTGGGGCTCGTCGAGAACGACCTGATCGTTCGTGAAGGAGTGGATCGTCGTCATCAGTCCGTACTCGATGCCAAATTCCTTCTGAAGGATCTTCACGATCGGGGCCAGGCAGTTCGTCGTGCAGGACCCCATCGAAATCACGTGATGTTTCGTCTTGTCGTACACTTCCTCGTTGACCCCGAGGACGAAGGTGACATCTGGGCCCTTCGCGGGAGCCGATATAACGACCTTCTTCGCCCCCGCCTTGAGATGCCTTTCAGCACCCGCCCGGTCGGTGAACTTTCCCGTGCTCTCG
>MVQQ01000067.1 GCA_002067555.1 Syntrophorhabdus sp. PtaB.Bin184 | reverse complement strand
ATACTGGCCTGCGAGATACTCTCCATCAAATACGACTCCGTTGCGAAGGCACTGATAGAGCTGAAGAAGGACCTCAAGCGGGAAAACGAGCAGAAATCCCTGAATATTCGGAACAAATTGGGTAATTGACACAATCTCGTCATTGAAAGGTGATCGTCTATGTTCAATTCCATAACTGATATTCCGGGCATCAAGGTGGGACACGCCACCGACCTCACGGGCCGGACGGGGTGTACCGCCATACTCTGTGAAGAGGGGGCCGTTGCCGGGATCGATGTTCGCGGGAGCGCTTCAGGGACACGGCAGGTGGACGCGCTGAACGTGGGCCACATCGTCGAGAGGGTCCACGCGATCCTCCTGTGCGGCGGAAGCTCTTTTGGCCTCGACGCGGCCTCGGGCGTGTCGCGCTACCTGGAGGAAAAAGGCGTTGGTTTCGATGTGGGGATAACCCGCATTCCCATAGTCCCCACGGCTGTCATCTTCGACCTCCTCTTCGGCGACCACAGGATCCGTCCAAATGCCCAGATGGGTTACGAGGCCTGTCTCAACGCCGGTGAAGAGGTCGCGGAAGGGAGCGTCGGCGCCGGGACGGGAGCGGTCGTCGGCAAGCTTTTCGAGATCTCCCGCGCCATGAAAGGCGGACTGGGAACATGCAGCGTCGCCATGCCCGACGGCCTTAAGGTAGCCGCCCTCGTTGTCGTCAATGCCTTCGGCGATATCATCGACAATGTGACGGGCAAGATCATAGCCGGTCTGAGAAAGTCCGGGGACAGTCTCGAATTCGCCAATACGACCAACTGCCTGAAGCAGGGCATCGTGAAGAAACAGTTCGGGATGGTGAACACAACGCTCGGTGTTGTCGCCACGAATGCGAAGTTCACCAAGAGGGATATCACCAAGGTGTCGCAGATGGCCCAGGGAGGCCTCATAAAGACGATCAATCCCGTCCACACCACCTTCGACGGAGACCTTGTCTTCGCCCTTTCCCTGGGAGATATCGAGGCGGACATCAACAAGGTCGGTGTCCTCGCCGAGTTCGTCCTTTCCGAGGCCATCAAGAGGGCCATCAAGAAGGCGGACGGTTTCGGCGTCATCCCGGCTTTCAGGGACATTAACAAGGGTTGGAAGGCAGGGTGAGGTGGAGGGCACGATGGAAGACCTTAGCGCGATAGCGGACATCATCAGGGAACGGAAGTACGTCGTGGCCTTCACCGGGGCCGGCATATCCGTTGATGCCGGCATACCGGCCTTCCGCGGCGGTCAGGGCCTGTGGGAGAAGTACGACCCCATGGAGTATGCCGAGATAAGCTCCTTCGTGGCAAAACCCGAGAAGGTCTGGGTGATGCTGCGGGAGATGGCAGAGGTCGTATTCGCGTCGGCCCCTTCCGAGGCACACCGGGCCCTGGGCAAGCTCGAGGAGATGGGCTACCTGAAGGCGGTCATCACACAAAACGTGGACGGCCTCCACCAGGAGGCCGGCAACAGCAACGTCATCGAATACCACGGCAATCACCGGTGGCTCGTATGCATGAACTGCCACACGCGCCTGCCCTTCACGCCGGACGCAGCAACCGTCCACCCTTATCCGCGGTGCGACAGATGCGGTGCGGCCCTGAAACCGGATGTCGTCTTTTTCGGCGAGGGCATTCCCATGATGGAAATGGCGAGGGCCAACGAAGAGGCAGACAAATGCAAAGTCATGTTCATCATAGGCACGTCGGGCGTGGTCTACCCCGCCGCCGACATACCCTATCGCGCGAAATCGAAGGATGCGCTCATCGTGGAGATCAATGTCGAAAGGACACCTTTCACCTCATCCATCACGGACCATTTTCTCAAGGGCACGGCCTCGGAGATCCTCCCCGAGATACTGAAACACCTCTGAAAGGGCTGGCGCGCCATGAAAAGGAAAGAGACAGCAGCAGGAAAAGGAACATCCCGAAAGAGAAGGGCTTCTGACAACACGTACTTCGTGATAATGGCGGGAGGGAAGGGAGAGCGTTTCTGGCCGCAGAGCACCGGACTCGTGCCCAAACCCTTCGTCTCCATCACCGGGAAAAAGACACTCATAGAGCTCACTGTCGAGAGGGCCCGCAGGATAGTTCCCCTTGACCACATCTTCGTGGTGCTCGGCAGGGAACATCTTCCGGCGGCAAAGAAGTGTCTGCCCCGTTTGTCTCACGGCAATTTCATCATCGAGCCCATCGGCCGGGACACCGCACCCTGCGTGGGACTGGCGGCCATGATGCTTTACGGGCGTGACCCCGATGCCGTCATGGTCGTTCTGCCTTCCGATCACTACGTCCCCGACAGCACCGCTTTTTCACGGTGCATCCGGGAAACGGTGAAGGTTGCCCGGCGCGGCAACCACCTTGTCACCATCGGTGTCCCTCCCGCGCGGCCGGAGACGGGATACGGCTACATCAAAACGGGCAGGAAGATCTCGGCACCGCGTGACGCTGATTGCTTCGAGGTGGCACGGTATGTGGAGAAACCAAATCTGCCGAAGGCCCGCCGCTACCTCAGGGATGGCAATTACTTCTGGAACGCCGGCATCTTCGTCTGGCGCGCCCGCGTTCTCCTCGAAGGGCTCAAGTATCACATGCCCGACCTCCACTCGGGTCTCCTCAGGTTCCAAAAGGCCCTTGCCGCAGGTGACAAGGACACCGCGGACGCCATATTCGCCAGGCTCCCGAGACTATCCATCGATTACGGCCTCATGGAGAAGGCGAAGAACGTGCTCATGCTCCCCGCCCCCTTCACATGGGATGACGTCGGCACCTGGACATCCCTCCTGCGGGTCCTTCCCAGGGACACCACAGGCAACGTCCTGCGGGGAAAGACCTTCTCCATCGATACCACCAATTGCGTCATTCTCACAGATGCCACGCCCGTTGCCACCCTCGGCGTCTCCGACCTCGTCATAGTAGCCTCAAAGAACGGCATCCTCATCTGCAACGCCTCCAGGGCACAGGACGTCCGGCAGATAGCGAAGGCACTCGGCAAGAAATAGGAAAAATAGAGGCTTTATCTCACGCCCGCTTCGCTCACACTGCCGGCGATCTGCACTTTTTTTCTCACTTTGTGCTCCACGAAAAGTAATACACGGTAGCGGACACTTTCGTCCGCATATCATGGAAGGAGGTATGCTGTGATCGCACGCATTCCGACTGCTACTGTTTACGGGATCGACGGGATAAAGATCGATGTGGAGGTGGATATCGCCTACGGGCTGCCGGCGTTCAATATCGTCGGACTGCCCGAGGCCTCCGTGAAGGAGAGCAAGGAGCGGGTCAGGTCCGCCATAAAGAATGCCGGCTTCGAGTTCCCCGGGGACCGCATCACCGTCAATCTCGCCCCTGCCGATGTCCGCAAGGAGGGATCGTCCTTCGACCTGCCCATAGCCGTCGGCATCCTCGCCGCCATGGGGGCCCTGAAAATGGAGGCGCTCGAAGGCCATCTCATAGCGGGCGAGCTTTCCCTCGACGGTTCCGTAAAACCTGTCCGGGGTATTCTCCCCGTGGCCCTTCTGACCCGGCAGGAAGGCATGGGCGCCATCGTCGTTCCCATGGGCAACGGCAGGGAAGCCTCCGTGGTGCGGGACATCACCGTCCTCGGGGCCGACCACCTCCTCGAGATCTTCCACTATTTCAAGGGAGAGGGAGAGCTCGTCGCCTATCCCGGGAACGAGTGTGACATGGAGGGCACCGCAGCATGCGACGACGTTGATTTCTCCGATATCAGGGACCAGGGACAAGCCAAGAGGGCCCTCGAGGTGGCAGCCGCCGGAGCACACAATATCATCATGGTCGGACCTCCCGGATCGGGCAAGACGATGCTTTCCCGCTGTCTCCCCACCATCATGCCGCGTCTCGGCTACGCCGAGGCCGTGGAGACCACGAAGATCCACTCCATCGCCGGCCTCCTGGGCCCCGACAGGGCCCTCATAACCACACGGCCGTTCCGCTCCCCCCATCACAGCATATCAGACGCCGGCCTCATCGGGGGCGGACACGTTCCGCGGCCCGGCGAGGTCAGTCTCGCCCACAACGGCGTCCTCTTCCTCAACAAGTTGACCAAATAAACTTGTGTTATTTAAACCAGTTAGAACCGCCTGTAGCTTGTTCACGTCCATGCTGAAATCGCCAACTACATAATGGGACCTATCCTTCAGGGGCTTTTCACGTTCTTCAACGGGCATTTCGCCGAGTTCTTCGCCGTCCAAAAAGTCAGCGGGTCTGATGTAGCCTATTTCAACTTTTCCGCCCTGTTCGGGCGACACCACCGCTTCCACAACGCGCCTCTTTTCCGTGAATGACAGGTTCTCAAGGGCTGCTTTTAGCATGGCTCTTGCCTTGAAACGCGAGCCCATTCCCATCTCTTTCAGCATGCGTTCAAACTCTTCAAACCTTTTCGCTTTGTTGGATGCCAAATCAAATTCCTTATACGCCTTCTCCAGTTCCCGCCTTACCTCTTCCCATAGCGCACGGGTCTTGCCCTGTTCCTTCTCGTACACCTCCCGCTCTGCCTTGCTCGTTGTTGACCGTATGAAGGCAAACCCCTCTTTAAGCTGTCGTTCCAGTTCCTTTTCTC
>MVQQ01000066.1 GCA_002067555.1 Syntrophorhabdus sp. PtaB.Bin184 | reverse complement strand
GTAATGGTTTCACCTTCATTGTTTCACACTCCTTTCTGTGGTTGTTAAGTTAGCAATTGCGAAAATCAATTGCCAGAAACAATATAAGAACGGTCGGAAGTTTTTGTCAATACCGGGGGGTCAAATTTTTAGCAACAAATTTACCCCTTCCCGGTACCACCTGCTGAACAGTTCGTTTTCCATCCGGTTGGTTTCCGGGTCGGAGATGATGGAGGTGAAGACCTTTTCCTTGTCGATGACGGTTTCATACTCACGCTCGGCCTGGGAGGCGAGGCGGTCGACCATGGCGCCGAGTATTTCCTCCTTGCTGGCTCCACACAGCCACAGGGCCCACCAGCGGTCATAGGCTCCACGGACCTTCTTTCTGCTCTCGTCGTAATAGCTGGCGAATGAAGGAAGCCACTCCTTTATGCTGTTCTTGGATTCGAAAAAGACCTCTTCCACAAAGGGGAACCGGTCGAGGACATCCATTTCCACACGGATCTTCCTGATGAAACCCTCTATGATGTCTTCGGCGCCGTGTTTTTTTCTGTAGACCTTCGACTTGAGGTTGTTCCACACCTCGATGACGGGATAGATCTCCATGTTCTTTTCGGAATAGTTGACCGTTTCAATATTATCGATGGTGTGTTTGCGCGTACCGGGGATGCCGTACATGAGAAGCCCGAGGAGGTCCGAGACTATGTGGTAGAGCAGTGACCTGTTCCTCGGACGCTTGGCGGGGAACATGAAGCAGATGAACTCGTTGAGTTCCAGAGCCTCCACGAGGTGGTCCTTCTTCGGTTCGTTATGCATGTACTTTATGGCGTCTATGGCCAGCGTGATCGTGGCCATGGACCTGAAGTCTTCGTCATCCTTGATGAGTTCCCAGACATCCAGGATATGCCTGCGCGGGAGCACTATAGACCTTCCTTTCTAAGCTCTTCGAGGAGAGCTTTTTGCCTGTCCGTAAGCCTTTTCGGGATATCGATGATGACCTCCACGTATTCGTCGCCGCTCTGATCGGGGACGCCAAGGCCTTTCAGGCGGACCCTGGAGTGACTTTTCACGCCCGGAGGAATGGTGACCCTTTTCGGCCCGTCGATCGAGGGGACCTCGACAACGGTCCCCAGAAGCGCGTCAGTCACCTTGATCTCCCTCGTCACGTACAGGTCGTTGCCCGTTCGTTTGAAGACGGGATGCTCTCCCACCTTCATTGTTATGTAAAGGTCGCCGCGTTGTCCTGAACGTCCCTCGTTGCCCTTGCCCTTGAGTCTCAGTTTCTTTCCGCTTGCGATCCCTTTCGGTATCTTGACGTTCACCTCTTCCGTTCCCGTCGCCGTGGCCAGCGAGATCCGCTTTTCCGCCCCGCGTATGGCATCCATGAAGGGTATCTCCAGTTCATAGTGGAGATCGAGGTCCTGCGCCGCCGTCTGCGCACCCTGCTGCTGTCTCGTGATGTAATCGTTGAAGTCCCACGCCTGCTGTCGCCTCTGTTGCCTTGCCCCCCGGCCTGCCTGCCTGCCGAAGATCATGCTGAAGATATCTCCTCCGCCGAAGCCGAGGTCCTTGAAGAGGTCTCCCACATTGAAACCCCTGAAGATGTCTTCCTCGCTGTAGCGCTGCTGGAAGCCTCCCATTCCGAAGGCATCGAACTGCTTGCGTTTTTCCGGGTCGCTCAGCACCGCGTAGGCCTCGTTGATGAGCTTGAACTTTTCTTCAGCCTCCTTGTTTCCCGGGTTGCGGTCGGGATGATACTTCAAGGCCAGTTTCCTGTATGCCTTTTTTATCTCGTCTTCGGAAGCCGTTTTGGAGACGCCGAGCAACTCGTAATAATCCTGTTTTCCTGCCATGCGGTTCGTCACCTCACGTGAGCTATGTATGTCCCGACGTCGCTGCCGACTGCCCGGGCGACGGCGGGACATTTCACCTTCATTATATATACCACCTGACGTTCTCCGTCAAATTCACTGATGGTCTCGAAATTCCCCATGCCTTTTGCTATGACGGGGCCTTTTCCCTTCCAGAGCCTTTCGATCTCGCCCGCGATGCTTTCCCTCGGAAGACCCACGTTGGCCTTTCCCGTCGATATGATGCGAGGGTACAGGTCTTGAAGCCCGAGGCGTCTGACGTCCTCCATGGAAAGGTCATTTTGTGCCGGATGTTCCCTGACCGCGTAGAACACCTTCCTGCCGCTTCTCCCGAGAAACCGCAGGAGGGGAAGATCGAAAACGAAGTCCCCGATATTGTCACCGAGCATGAGTATTTCGCCATGTTCTCCGGAAACCGCAGCTGCTGCCCGGTCCACGTCGCCCTCAAGGACCGGGACCTCGCCTGTAAATGTCCCGCCGGTGAAGTAGTCCGTGGAGTTCCCGAGGGCGGACAGGCGCATAAAGTCTTCCAGGCAGTCGTCAGTTTTTCCGCAAAGGCCCCTCACGGCTGCCTGCGCCTCCCTGTATTCTCTGTGTTTCACGCTGGCATAGGGGTCCCAGACCCCGGTCCTCCGCCTGATGTGTGCCAGGAGCCTGTCGGCTACCCACGGAGGCGTCGCGTCCGCGTCAAAGAGGTCTTCGAGAAGTGACAGTGAGGAATCGAGGACCCCGGGGTCATCCCCGGAAAGGGCCGTCGTTTTTCTGACCAGTCCTTCCAGGCATGCTCGACAGGGTTCCTGAACTTTCATGACAGACAATAGGATATAATCAAACCTCATGCATTGCAATGTCAAAGGACAGCCATGGCGTTTCCGAAATAAACACTTTTATTCTTTTTCGCATTTGCTATAATGGGGACAGGGGCATAGGGGTGGTTCCAGACCATACGGATTGAGGTTGATCCTCGCGTTCGCCGCTCACGTTCTTTTCCTCGTCGCCTGGCGTGTTCTTCCGGCTCGATGTATCTTTCACGGGGATTCCCCGGACAAAGGGTGACAGATGGCAGACAGGCGGCGCACGAGCGTCTACGTTGATTATCACATTCTCGACCTCATAGCGAGGACTCAGGTGAGCGATGAAGCCCTGCTTCCCGAGTGGCACGCAGGCAGGTCGATCTGGGACCGTTACAGGCGCGAGGCAGTATCTCTTGTGACGTCGGTGGACGAAATGGAACTCGATTTCGTGATCCAGATGAACCGCGGCGGCCTTTGCGTCACCGACACCTTTCAGATCACCGACAATATCGACAATTTCGAGCGCTGGGAAGGCGCGGACCGCGCAGATACGGAACACTGGCGGGCCATTGTGGAACTCTATGACCAGCTCGAGGTCATAAGCGGACACGATGACCTTGTCGGCGAGCATACCCACCCCCACTACTGTGAACAGGTGGCCCGCGTCCTGCAGGACGAATCCCCGGTGGAGACAGGAAGATCCGCCGCCACCGATGAGGAAACGGCGATACTCAGGGACTGTGCGGCGGCGCTGCATGACGTTTATGACATGCAGCTCTGGGCAGACCTCAAGCATGTTCAATACGGTCTCAACTGGAAGGTTCTTGCATCCGTCCTGCCGAGATATGCGCACAGCGCCACGCTCGACGGTGAGGACGCGGCGCTCAATAAGAACCTTCTCGGTCTTCTCAACCGTCTCGTCAACATCGGGAAGAAAAGCTGTCCCCGGCTGCCCATGCAGGACCGGCATTTCGACTTCGTTCTCGACATCGTGAGGAAAAAGTATTGCCAGGATGACATCGACCGCAGCATCTCGCACATAGCCCATTGTCTGCGGACCGGCATAGACTGTTACCTTACGACCGACGGTGGGTTGGCGGAGAAATTCACCGGGAGGAAACAGAACCTCCAGCTTGCCCTGGGAACCTCAGTTCACCTCGAGGTCCTGCGCCCAACGGAACTGGAAGAAAGACTGAAGACGGCTTGAGTGACTATGTTATAAAAGCCCCTTGCCCGACAGACAGTTAAAAGGCTACCATCTTTCTTGAACCATTAACA
>MVQQ01000065.1 GCA_002067555.1 Syntrophorhabdus sp. PtaB.Bin184 | reverse complement strand
GGCGTACTCCTCGACCACCCTCGACCGTGCCGATGCGTTACCCGCTGCGTTGAGTTCAGCCGCCAGTTCTTCCTGCCACATGTCCGTCTGCCTCACTCGGACCCTTTGTCTTGGCCCGGCGCGCCGAAGTCCGGGGCCTTCTCGGGGATCATGATGCAGTCCCCGAACATCTCCTCGGCGATGTCGTATGTCTTGAGGATCTGCATCTTCATGTACGAGAGGGCCGCGATGTACTCCGCCCGCATGCGCACCGAGGGTTCCCTCTTGGGCTCAAGCTCCTCGATGTTCTCAGGGTCGATGGTAAGGAGGTACCCGTCGAAGGCCGTCTTGAGGGCGGCGACCTTGTTCGCGAAGGCGGCCTCCTCGTCGCTCAAGTCCTTGTTGTCGAGGAACCCCTTGCGCCGGGCGAGCTCCTTTTCGAGCTTTGTCACCGTCTTGTGGGTGTCGGCCTGGACGCGCTCGAAGGCCTTCTTCTGCGCGGCGGAGTCCTCCTTCTGTCTCCTGAGCTCATCCTGGAGCTTCTCGATCGCCGCCTCGATCTCGTCTTTGTGCTCGGGGGTAAGGGGGATCTTCTCGCCTTCGATGACGAGGGCGCCGTCGTCAATTTCGGAAACGTTTTCCGAAAGTGATTTACCTAAGTATCTGATTTTATTGAACCCGATACCTAGAAAAGTGGAAACGTTTTCCGAAAATCGGTTGAATATGGGTCTGAGGTCGTTGATGACGTTGTCGGCCGTCCGGACCTCGTATCCGCATGCTTCGCAGAACTCCGCCCAGGTGAGGCCGCCTTCCTTGTATGCCTTGTTCTCTTTGACCCGGTAGAGCACGACGGCCTCGATGAGGTCGTTGTAGGCTCGGTCATGCTGTATCTTCTTGAGGATGCCCATGGCCTCCCGTTGATTGCCCTTCGCCTCCATCTCGGAGCGGAGCTTCGCCATCTCGATGTCCGCCTCCTCCCGGGCGATCCGGTAGATCTCCCTCGAGGCCTCGACCTGTTCGTCTGTTACCTTTGGTTTCCGCGCCATGTCATTCCTCCATGTCCAGGGACTTGATGTTCTGCTCTATGCGGGTCCTCTCCGCCTCGAGGGTGCTCTTGACCCGCGCCCAGAAGAGGGCAAGGCCCATGCCCAGGCGGAAGCGGTCGCCGACGGTCGATACGAACCCCAGGTCCTCCAGGGTCGCGAGGTGGCACATGGCCGTGCCCGTCGGCAGGTTCACGGCCTGGGCTATCTTCGGGCACGGGACCGGTTCCTTCTGGCCCGCGAGGAACTTGAGGATCTCTCCGGTCTTCCTTACCGCCTCGATGCGTTTGTAGGTCGTCGTTGCCACATGTCCCTCCTTCTTTAGTGTTCCAGGAGCGCCCGCTCCAGTTCTTTCAGTTCCTGCTGTTTCTTGGTGATCTCTTCCTTCAATAGCCCCGCCCGGGCCCGGACGACGTCCTTGCCCTTCAGGGCCTTGTAGTTGCACGCCTCGACGAGGATGAAGAGCACCTCGTAGTCGCCGCAAACCTGGCAGAAGGCCGCGAGGACGTCGACGGACATGCCCCATCTCTTGTTGCCGTTGTTGTCAATGATGTCCCCGGCGAGGTCCCGGCTCTCCGCCGACCAGTTGTCGAGGGTGCTCTTCGGGACCTCGATGCCCGTGAGCTTGTAGATCGCCGAGCAGATGTCGACCCGGTCCATGGCCGATTTCTTGATGGCCGAGGAGACGGCCTGGCGGATCCGGGCGCTGACATTGAGGCTCCCGGGGGCGGGGGGTCTTTCGGGTTTGAGGTACTCGAAGAGTCCTCCCTGGCGGCTGTCAATTTTCCGCTTAACTTTTGACATTGCAAACCCCTGTTCTCTTTGTTAGAATCAAACTATATTTGAAATCAGGAAATGCAGGGAAGGTATGGAAAATACGGCCACAGTGCTTAAGTACGAGCCGGTGTTCAGCGTTGAAAAGGATATCGAGGAGATAAGACGCCGGCCTGCGGGACCCAAGGGAAAGAAACTCGGTTTTGCGAACACGCCCGCCGTGAACGCGAACAAGGCGGCGCTGCCCTACCTCCGGGGATATGTACTCACGAAGGGATACAAACCCGTGGCGATCTTCGACAGGCTGCCCTACGAGGGTTTCGAGGCCTTCATACGGGCCGCGATCTGTATCGGGATTGATGAGATCGAGAACAGGGAAGGATACCACCAGGTCGAGCTGGCGAACGCCCACAGACGGCTCATGAGACAGAGGAAGGTGACCTCTTCTTTCAGGCTGGCGTTCTTCAATGCTGATACGATCCTCTATCACTTACTCGTCCCCGCCGATCTTGTCATCTACCTGTGCACCCGGTTCCGCGAGTACGACATCGTGGACCGGACCTTTTGGGAGCTCGTGACCCAGTATGATTGACGGGAAGATGCCGCTCTCAACGCCTATCTGCAGGACCTTGTTTATGGGGAGTATCCTCATGCCCGTCACCTATGCTGCCTCCTCAGATGTCTCGTCCGGCCAGAGGTCGGAGACTCGGACCCCCAGGGACTCGGCGATCGCCTGGCGGATGTGTGGGGAGACCTGCCGGCCGGTTATGACGTGGTACACGTTCTGGCGGGTGCAGCCCACCTTCCGGGCTATGGCGGCACCCTTCACGTCCCTGTCGATCATGAGTTTCTGGATCTTTTTTTTGGTCTCCGTTGTTGCCATGGTTAGATTATGATATGCACGATTGTGTGTTGTCAAGGGAAAATATGCATTATAGTGCGTAATGAAGAAAGAACATAGCGATATAGGCCAGAGATTGAAGGAACTGAGGGGTTCTCTATCTCAGACCGAGATGGGGAAGCTGTTTGATATGCCATTACGTACATATCAATCCTACGAATATGGGCAACGAGTACCCCCTTCTCATGCGCTGTCTAATATTGCAAGGAAGTTCGGCACTACTGTCGAATGGATCTTGACTGGCGTGGATGAACGAGCGAACAAAAGGGGGAAGGATAAGGGAAGGAACATAGATCTGCTGACGAGTTATGCGGATGGAGAACCTTCTCCGGAAGAGAGGCGAAGGGAGGATTTTACATATGTTCCCCAGGTAAGCGGCAGGATCAGCGCCGGAATGGGATTTGCCCCCGAAAACTCAGTCGAGGTGAAGGTGGCGTTTCGGAAGGAATGGATCGCGCGAAAAGGTAACGCCAAGGATATGGTTCTCATCAAAGTTTCTGGGGATAGCATGGAACCGACGCTCCTGAACGGTGATCTCGTTCTCGTCGATCGCGGAAGGAATTACCTGGAACCTCAGGGTGGGGTCTACGCCATTGCTCTGGACGATGTGATCATGATCAAACGGGTTCAGCCTATCGGGGACCGCGTGAGAATCATCAGCGACAACAAGATGTACGAACCTTTTGAGGTTAGCGCGGACCAAGTAAAGATCAACGGTAAGGTCATATGGTTTGCAAGGGAACTGGAGAAATAGGAAGCTACGCATTTACGGTTCCCGTTTTGAAAGCAAATGAGGTATACTCCGTTCCTATCAGCTAGCGCACCTTATGTCACACTCCTTCAGAACGGAAGACTGGATACATCTTGGTATCACAAAGGAGGGGTGGTATGTCCGCAGCCGTGAAGAGCGTTCTTGTTCTGCTACTAGTTTTAACAGTTTCTGCCGGATGTGGCTCTGAGAACTCAACAAATTCATTCAAGATCAACCTACCGAAAGATCCCGCGTTACTGACCAAGACGCGGGCGGTGTTGCCAGCTGTTCTCAATGCTTGTCCTGGGCTGAACAAATACGCTGGCGATTTCAGTGTTGCTGAGGTGGGTCTGGGATCAATGCGAGATTATGAGGGGGGCATCGAAATAACATTCGCAGTGACCGACCGCCCTCACGAATTGCCTTCGTCGATCAGAACCAGATCTATGGGCCAGACCTGTTACCTAAATGTAAAACCTGATGGTTCAAAGATCTACATCGGTAAGAGCGGATGCCACTCGATATGTGACGGCACTCCGCACGAGAACGATCCAGGCTCGATGGGCCGCGCGATGGCTCTAAGATAAATGGGGAAAATAAGATGGGAGGTCAGAATGCCTGCAATATACCTTGCAACCATGATGGATTCGGGGCACGTTAAGTGGCGACCAAAGCTCAGCATCCCAAAGGAAGGTCCCGCGGACAAAACTGTCATAATCGAATTCATGGGGTCTCTCAGTAATCTGCCTTGGGTATACAAGACTTCATATGGTTATGAAGTCGATGTTGGCAGTCTCCGCCTTTCCGCAAGCCTGACATTTAGTCAGGACTGGTTTCCCGAAAATGGGGTGGTGAAGGCTAACATCCAAGCAATGGGCAATAGGTTCATCATCGAGATGCGGTTTTGAGATTAATGGAAGATTCAAAAACTCAAAGAAAAAAAAGGGGGGGTGGCATCGTGCCTAACAATCTTTTCATCTCTTACGATCTCTATAATCCAGGACAGAACTATGAAGCAGTTAGAGCTGGTACAATAAATTCGGACATCGACTTAAGTGGTTTTGCTGCTCTATAATGACAACAGAAAGGAGCAGGCAAGGATGACAAAGAGACCACGAAGGAACCACTCGCCGGCATTCAAGGCAAAGGTAGCCCTGGATGCCCTCAAGGGAGAAGAGACGATCGTTGAACTGTCCCAGCGTTACCAGGTCCACCCGAACCTCATCACGGAGTGGAAGAAACAGCTTCTGGAACACGCCGCCGACGTCTTCTCGAAGGACAGGGGAACGGATCAGGGTCCCGATATCAAGGAACTCCACGCCAAGATCGGCCGGCTTGCCATGGAGAACGATTTTTTATCAGGCGCGCTCGGGCGCATAGCCGGGCCGGGCGCAAAGAAATGATCGACAGAAAGGACCCTCTGCCCGTGACGGCACAGTGCAGGATACTTCAGCTCTCCCGTTCAGGCGTCTACTATACGCCTGTCCCTCTCTCCGACAGGGACAGGGAGCTCATGCGCGCGATCGACGAGATCCACCTCGATATGCCCCACCTCGGCTCCCGGGGCATGAGGAACGAACTGGGAAGCAGGGGTTATACGGCGGGAAGGATCCACGTCAGGACCCTCATGCGGAAGATGGGCATCGAGGCGATCTACAGAAAGCCCCGCCTCTCGAAGCCCCACCCGGGGCACAGGATCTATCCCTACCTCCTGAAGGGGCTCGATATCACGAATGCGAACCAGGTCTGGTGCTCGGACATAACCTATATCCCCATGGCGAAGGGCTTCTGCTATCTCACCGCCGTCATGGACTGGGCGAGCAGGAAGGTGCTGTCATGGAGATTATCGAACACACTCGACCCCTCGTTCTGCATCGACGCCCTGGAAGAGGCGATGACACGCTACGGAACACCGGACATATTCAACACCGACCAGGGCAGCCAGTTCACCTCGGAGGCATTCACGGACGTTCTCTCCAACAGCGGCATACGGATCAGCATGGACGGAAGGGGCCGCTGGATGGACAACATCTTCATCGAGAGGCTCTGGAAGACCGTCAAGTACGAGGACATATACCTGAAG
>MVQQ01000064.1 GCA_002067555.1 Syntrophorhabdus sp. PtaB.Bin184 | reverse complement strand
TTCTCCTTTGATTGTCTGTAGTAGGGTGTTAATAATCGCGTCTTCGTCATCATCCCGATGATCGTCGATCACGCCGGTGCAGCCTCGCGCTGCTACCATTTTGGCATAGGCCCGTGATGCGCCCGCCTCTATAAGAACGCGCTCAATTTCGCGCGCCGTGAACGTCTTTAACTGTGCCTCGAAGGAAAGGTCCTCAGGCACGTTACTGTAGATATTTTTGAGGTCGTATTTCGCTTTCGCTGCCTTGCCTTCGCCGTCAAGGACCTTATCGACAAAACCCAAGCCTTTACCCTCCTGGGCCGTCATCCACGTTTCGGTGTGCATCATCTCTTTGATGGTGTCCGCCTCAAGGCCCGTCTTACCGGTGTATATGTCGGCAAGCTGGCCGCCGATCTTCTCGAGCACGTCGGCAATGGACCGGAGATCTTCCTGGTTTCCCACTGCCATAACCCAGGGGTCGTGGATCATGTACATGGTGTTTGAGTAGGCGTGTACCTCATCTCCGGCCAGAGCGATCACGGATGCGATAGAGGCCGCGAGGCCTTCAATCCTCGTTGTGATCTTCGCCGGGTGATTCTTCAAGGCATTGTAGACGGCGACACCGTCAAACACATCCCCGCCGGGACTGTTCAGGCGAACCGTAATGGTCTTGGCCTTGATCGCGTTCAGGTCCTTGATGAACTGCTTGGCCTCAACGAAAGGGAAACCGATAACGTCATATATGAGGATCTCGGCACCGTCGGCCTTGTCCTCGATCCTGTACCAGTCCGCCCGATCCTTCGGAGACTTACCCCACTGCGCCGCTATCACCTTCGCGTTGTGCTTGGTTCGGTATGAGAGATTATCCATTGTCGGCCTCGACGTAGGGATGATCTTTCAAGTGCTGCATGGCCGCTTCTTCGCCCTGCTGTTCGCCTATCTTGATCAGATTGATAAGCCATTCAGCGTAACCAGGACCCGGCCTTACGCATGGGATATCCTGAGTATCAAGCAAGATCTTGATTGCATCACCGATAGTCACGGCCTGATATGCTGCATAGGCTTTCAGCCTCTTATAGACTTCGGGATCGATGGAAAATGTTTTCGTTTTCTTCATGTGTTTCACCTCTTTCAAAGGTTACTAAACAACCTTAAGATGCACCAGTACGGATAGGACAGATGGGACATTTAGGACAGATTCTCTTTTTCTGCTTCGAGAATATCCGCCCGCCTGATCCTGACCGTTGACCCTGCAACCTTCACAGATTGCAGGCGCCCTTCGTCGATCCATCGATACACGCTTGATTTTGAGACGGAGAAATACTTCGCCACTTCATCGACGCGAAAAAAGGGTTTGTCAGGTAGGTACTCGGTCATGGAGTATAGCTCTTCCACCTCTTCGCATATACTCTCTCGTCCTGTATCAGTTCTACGATATACGGGTCTTCCTTCATGCCTTCCCGGATCAGCTTTTCGTGTCTCTCCCAGGCTGTCTCAAGCCATTCAAGGAGCTCATCGTGGAAGAAAAAGAACGCCACATCACTGTAGATATCGGACATGTGCTCGCCCGGCGCGCGCGCATATTCCCTTGAATGTCCGTATCTGAGGTAATGAAGAAGGTCCACCGGGATCTCGTTCACGTTGTCATCTTTGCGGTTTCTCGTCCGTTTACTCCTGTTCGTCGGCATCTTTGCCCCCCTCAAACTCCTTTTGCGCCCAGGGCCTTCCGGGACCCTTCCAGTCCTGCAAAATGTTGTCCTTGTGCCGGAGCCACAAGGCGCGGAGTTCGTCGTGGCCTGCAGGTGATGAAAGTATGAACGGTCTTACCCAGCCTTCCCCAATGTCGCGCCAGTCCTTTATGCCGTGTTTCTTCGGGTCCGGCGTACATTCCCCGGTCAATAGAAAATGTCTCTCACTTTCGAGTAATCCGGGTATCTTCCGGCCTCGTGTTTTTCTGGTTCTGTTCGTCGGCATCGTTTTTACCTCCTTCCCGCTGGTCGTCCGGGACCGTTCTGTAAGGGTTCAATGTCGAGGTTTAACGCCTTTAATGCCGCCAGAAATTGCGCTCTCGCGTCCCTTTCAACAGAGCACAGGGGATGTGCCTTGATCTGGTTCCAGCGGTCCGTGACGGTCATTCCGTCCTCTTGTATGGCCTTCTGTGCCGCCCTCATCCTGTCGAACGCTTCGCAGGCTGTTTCAAGGATACGGAGGCCCGCCGCATCGTCTATGCCGTATTCCTCAAGAATGCCTTTTTTCAATTTCTTTGCTTCTGCTGATAACTTCATCATGCCCTCACTTTTTCAAAGCAGTTACTTAATTTCGAGAAAACGAATGTGCCATGCCGGTTCAAGCTCGGCCACTCCCTCGGGATGTGAGGTAGGGGGGTAAGCCATAGCCTCTCTTCCCTCTTCACGTCGCCGTCTCCTGAACAGCCCGATCACCTGCAGCACATTCAACCTCATCAACTTCTTGTCCGGCCGTGTCAGTGTCAACACCTTACCTTTGACCGTGACGGTGATCCGGTTCATGTTCCAATTGACCCCGGAAACGAAAGCCATGTACTCGTCGAGGTGACGGCGGTACTGTTCACAGTAAAGATGATAGGAGCGTTCAACGGTCACTTTCACACCTCTTCTCTTGCCAGAAAACGGGCTTCTTGTTCGCTCAATCC
>MVQQ01000063.1 GCA_002067555.1 Syntrophorhabdus sp. PtaB.Bin184 | reverse complement strand
CTTGGACGATATCTCCAGCGTTTTCGGGATGCCGCCCACGAGGTCCCTTCCCTTGATCTCCATGGTCATCTCTTCTTCTTCCGAGCTCGGATAGGCCGATCCGATGGTGATCTTGATCAACTCCGCCGTTCTTTCACCGATGAGGAGGTTGTACTTGCGCTTGACGTACTGGATGACGGCCTCGTCGATCTTGTCACCCGCGACGCGTACCGAGTTGCAGTACACGATGCCGGCAAGGCTTATGACGGCCACCTCCGTCGTGCCTCCGCCGATGTCGACGATCATATTGCCGCTCGGCTCCGTGATAGGCAGGCCGACGCCTATCGCGGCGGCCATCGGTTCCTCTATGAGATAGACCTCTCGTGCACCGGCGGACTCCGCCGATTCCTTCACGGCCCTCTTTTCAACGGGGGTGATACCCGAGGGGACGGAGATGACGATGCGGGGCCTGGCGTAGGATTTCTTGTTGTGTATTTTCTGGATGAAATACTTGAGCATTGCCTCGGTGATCTCAAAGTCAGCGATGACGCCGTCCTTGAGCGGCCGTATGGCGACGATGTTTCCCGGGGTCTTGCCGAGCATCTTCTTTGCCTCTTCGCCCACGGCTATGACCTTCTTTGTCCCCCGGGAATCCTTGTGCACGGCTACCACGGAGGGCTCATTGGAGACGATTCCCCTGCTTTTCACGTAGACGAGCGTGTTTGCCGTCCCCAGATCTATTGCCAGGTCTTTTGATATAAATCCAAAGAGTGATTCGAACATCGACTCTCCCCTCAACCGTGAATTTTAAAAGTTATTGAAAAAACAGCCTTAATATACTATTTTAAAGTTTCAAAATCAATATTCTTTAGAGGTAATAGGACGAATGCTCAAGTTCATGAGAAAATATGCCAGAAGCTACCTGATCAAGATCATCTTTGCCGTGATCATCATTGTTTTTGTTTTCTATTTCGGGGCAGGGTCGATCAGGGAGAGGGAGACGGTGATCGCCGAGGTCGGTGGTTTCGACGTCAGGGACGCGGAGTACCGGGAGTCGTATAAGAACGAGTTCGAGATATTCCGGCAGCTCTATCGCGACAAGATGGATGACAAACTCCTCGCCGACCTGAAGGAAAAAGTCCTGAGCGACATCATTAACAAGTATATCCTTCTCGCCGAGGCCAAAAAACTTGGCATCTCGGTGAGCGACCAGGAATTCGCCGACCTCATAGGAAGTGTCGAGGCCTTTCGCAAGGATGGCAAATTCGACAAGGAGAGGTATCTTGCGGTATTGAAGCAGAACAGGACTGACGCGGAGCAGTTCGAGACGTCCCAGAAAACGATGCTTCTTCTGCGCAAAATGGTGAGCATCATCAGGGACACGGGGGCACCCGTCTCCGAGGCCGACATCTGGGCCGGGTACGTGAGGGAGAAGGGGAAAGTGGACCTCGCGTACTCGCGCTTCGACCCCGCAGCTTACAAGGACAGGGTTTCGGTCACAGACAAGGAATTGAACGACCTGTACGAGAAAGAAAAGGACCGCTTTCGCGGTGAGAACACCTTCCGCCTGAAATACATAGTCATTGACGCGACGGGCAACCTTAAGGACGACCAGGCTTACATGGACCTCCTCAAGGTAAAGGACATCGACGCCTACGGCAAACAAAAGGGTCTCGCCGTATCGGACACGGGAGATTCGCGCCAGAGCGAGCTTTTCAAGAGATTCAAGACCCTGAGGATCGAGACGTGGCTCAAGGACTTGAGGAAGGGTGACATTTCCCTTCCCGTGCGGGATGACGGGAAGTCGTACATCTTCCAGCTTGTTGAGCGCGAGGATGGGAAGCCCATGGAGAAGGGCGCGGCCCTGGCGAGCCTCAAAGCCAGGATAACGAGCGGGAAGGCGAAGGAAATGGCCCGGCTTGCCGCCGAAGATGCCCTCAAGGCCAAACCCACGGGGACAAGGGCCACGACGGGCTTCATCTCGCGGACGGCCACGTCGATCCCGAAGCTGGGAGAGGTTCCGAGGGATGCCATGGACCTCCTCGGGCTCACGAAAGAGAAGCCCGTGTATGGCAAGCCTGTCGAGATAGACGGGGATTACTACATATTCTCCTTTGCAGGTGAGCAGGACCCGGACAGGAAGGAATGGGAGAAGAACAAGGAAGGTTTTTCCCGGTATTACGCGGCAAGACAGAGGGAGCAGTTCCTGAGGTCTTTTATCGAGGAATCGAAACAGGCCATGCTCAAAGATGGGAAGATCAAGATACTCAAGCCCCCGGAAGATTCGGTCCCACATCGTCTCCAGCCAGGCGGACCTGCACAAGCGCTTCGGCGGAGTCGTCCCCGAGATAGCATCCCGCAAGCACGTTGAGCAGATAGACACGATATACGAAGAGGTCCTCGCCCGGGCAGGCGTCTCTGCGCAGGATATAGACCTCGTCGGTGTCACCGCGGGACCTGGGCTCATCGGAAGCGTCCTCGTCGGTCTCTGTTTCGCCAAGGGATTCTGCGTCGCCCTTGGAAGGCCCCTTGTCGGGGTGAACCACATAGAGGCCCATGCCATGAGCATTTTCCTCGAGCGCGAGGTGGATTTCCCTTTCGTCGCTCTTGTCGTCTCCGGGGGACACACGATCATTCTCCTCATG
>MVQQ01000062.1 GCA_002067555.1 Syntrophorhabdus sp. PtaB.Bin184 | reverse complement strand
CGCCTCCTTTCTCGTATTTTCTAAAAGCAGGTTATAGGCTCTTATATAGCACAGAAAAGGAATCTGTCAAATGGGAATGGTTTATGGGTTATGGGTGATAGGTAATGGGTGGATAGGCCCTTAGGGAGCACCAAAAGAAATTTCAGCTAACAGGAGCAGGTGGAACCAGCCCGTCCGTTCGTCTTTTCCCGGAACCTGTGACCCATGACCCATTACCTGTCTTTCTGACAACACACCTCGCCGGCACGGCCGGGGACGGAACTGTATTCAACCGTGCATACCGGGCCGTCGGGCATGTCCCTGAACTCACGGGCTATGTCCATGAGACGCCTGAAGGTGAAGCCGCGTTCTTTGGCCTCCGTGAGAAAAGCGTCGAGAAAGCCGCTCCAGCGTTTGCCTTCGAGCTCTGTGTGAACCGTCAGGATGTTGAGGCCGTTGGCCAGGAGGGTAAGGTAATGGTCGACGAGGGTCTTTTCCTCGGCACTTACGACCCCGATCACCTCGTCCAAGGTTGGAAGGGTCGTCGGGATCTGGACTATCGAGAACCGGGTCCCGCCCATTTCCGGGTAGAAAGGACACACACCCCGCGTGTCGCTGGAATACACCAGCCCCCTTTCCTCGAAAACCCTGAGCGCGAAGGGATTTATCATCCATCCCGGGGCGGCGAAGGAACGGGCCTCTTCCCCCACAACCATCCGGTAGACGGCGAGCAGCCGGTCGATCTCGCGACGGGTCTCTGCCTCGTCAAAATACTTGATGGAATCGTGCCACCGGACATGGTCGTGGCCGTGGATGCCCAGTTCATGGCCGTCATCAAGGATCCTCTTCAAGAGAGCTATGTTCCTTCGCGCGATCTGAGGCCCGGGCAGTAAGAGGCCGTACATGAGGGTCCTTACGCCGTAGGTACTTAGAACCCCCACCCGTCCCGCCTTCTTGAGAAAACCCTTCCGGGTGAAGACCCTCTTGACGGTCCTGCCCGTGTTGTCCTTTCCCATGGGGACGAAGAAACTCGCCTTCACGTCGTGGCGCCGGAATATGTCGAGAAGGACGGGTACACCGTTACGCATGCCCTGGAAGGTGTCCACATCGACCTTGATCCCTATGGTCCCGCCCAAGATTGACCTACCTGCCCGTCTCCCCGGGAAGGCTCGTTTCCAGGTAGTAGTCGAGCGTCTTCCTGAGAGCCGTGTCGAGGTCGACGAGGGGTTCCCAGCCGACGATCTCTCTCGCCTTCGCTATGGAGGGGACCCTGCGGTCGATATCCTGATAGCCTTCGCCATAGAAATCCCGGGAGTAGACCTCGATGATCTCGGAATGTCTCCTGTAGTGCTTTGTCCTCGCATCCTCCGTGAACATCGTCTTCAGCTTGATGGCAAGGTCTTTCACGGTCGCCTCATTCAGCGGGTTGCCGATGTTGAAGATCTGGCCGTTGCAACGGTCGTCCCTGTTCTCTATGATCCTCATGAGGCACGCGATGCCGTCATCGATATAGGTGAAGCACCGTTTCTGCGAACCTCCATCCACAAGCCGGATGGGTTCAGCAAGAAAGAGGCTGCTGATGAACTGCGTCACCACCCGGGAGCTTCCCTCTTTTTCCGGGTCCGTTGTCAGTTCGTCAAGCTTGGGGCCTATCCAGTTGAAGGGCCTGAAGAGTGTGAACTTGAGACCGTGCTGAAAACCGTACGCCCAGATGACCCTGTCGAGAAGCTGCTTCGACGCGCTGTAGATCCACCGCTGCTTGTTGATGGGACCGAGGACGAGGGGGCTGCCGTCTTCGGTGAACTCCGTGTCGGGGGACATCCCGTAGACCTCCGACGTAGACGGGAAGAGGAGTCTCTTGCCGTACTTGACGCAAAGACGGACCACCTTGAGGTTCTCCTCGAAATCGAGCTCGAAGACGCGAAGGGGCTCCCTCACGTATGTCATCGGTGTTGCGATGGCCACGAGGGGCATGACGACATCGCACTTCTTGACGTGGTATTCTATCCATTCCCTGTTTATCGAGATGTCGCCTTCAACATAGTGGAACCGCTCGTGGCCGAGGCACTCGCCGAGCTTGTCGTTGCGAATGTCCAGCCCGTAGATCTCCCAATCCGTTTCGTTGAGCACGTGTTCCGCGAGGGCATTGCCGATGAATCCGTTCACTCCGAGCACCAAGAGTCTCAAGGGTGACCTCCTAGAATTTTGTTTTTCAAGACACGGGAAGACACCAGTTCGACAGCGTCCATCTCCTGATCGCCTTCCACCTCAACCGAGATGAGGCGCAGGGAACCCGAACCCGTCCGCACGAGAAGAGGGTCCTCCGATATCACCATCCCCGGGGAGACGTCCCGGGGAGAGACGTTCTCGGGGTATGCCTTCCAGACAAGGAGCTTTTCCCCGTCGAGATAGGTGAACGCCCCCGGGTAGGGATGGGTCACAGCCCGGACAAGGTTGTATATGGACAGTGAATCCTTCGTCCAGTCGATGAGGCCGTCCTCGGGCTTGCGGCCCCCGAAATATGACGACGGTCCCGTCTGCACCCATCTCGTGAAGGTGCCGGCCTGAAGGTCGGGCAGGACGTCCTGCATCAACTCCCGCGCTGCTCCGACGAGCTTCATGTACACCGAGAAGACATCGTCCTCGAAGGCGATGGGAACCTCTTTCTGCGCGACGATATCGCCCGCGTCCGGTTTTTCCACCATGAAATGAAGGGTCACGCCTGTGCGCTCCTCGCCCGCTATGAGGACCCAGTTGACGGGACAGCGGCCGCGGTATTGCGGAAGAAGCGAACCGTGAAGGTTGAAGGCGCCGATCCGCGGTATGTCCAGAATGGCCTTCGGGATCATCTTGCGGTAGTAAAAGGAGAACACCACGTCCGGGTGCAGATCACGGATGAGGGCGATCCATTTTTCGTCGTTCAGACTCTCCGGCGTGTAGACGGGGATGCCGTATTCCCGTGCGAGCTCCACGGGCCTGCGAAACCATATCTCCTCGCCGGGATCGTCGTCATGGGTAAAAAGGCAGGCCACGTCGGCACCGGTTCCGAGGAGCTCTTCCAGGCATACATAGCCGATCTCCTGGTATGCGAATACGACAGCTCTCACATGTATTCCTTCTTGATGATGTACCGCGGGCGCCGTC
>MVQQ01000061.1 GCA_002067555.1 Syntrophorhabdus sp. PtaB.Bin184 | reverse complement strand
TTCCATGCGGCCTTCCAATTCCTCAGGTAGTGACGTCAACTTCCTCCGCGCCTCCATCATCGGTAATGTCTCCATGCTCACCTCTCAACCACAAAGTACTTTGTAGAGTACATATTAATGTACATTTGGACAAAGGTCAAGGGGCTTGTGCCAGAAGGGAGACGGGGAAGGAGAGGAAACCGACGACCTAATCGACGGGCGAGGAAGTCTTTGGCGTTGACATTGTCTACATCGAACGTCCTATATGTCCCCCTGGGAGGAATGACGGAGAGCACGCTGGAAACAGCGGATAGACGGTTGAATCCGATTCGCCCTCCGGCTACAGGGTAAACTTGATAACGGCGGCGCCGCCGGAATAGTTGAACGTGATCGTATACGTACCTCTCAAAACAGCCGTTCCGGATTCGCCGAACCTGAAGAAGAACCACCTTATATAGTGGCCTCCTATCGTGCTATTCGTAAGATCCATTGTCTTGGTGACGCCTGTATCGGGGATACGTATCGAATCATCGACGTAATCATAGCACGGGGGTGAACCCCAAAGGCACCAGTCCGTCAGGACGGATGGGTACCATGAGGCCTGGTAGATCGATGAACCGACCGATGTCGAGGAATCATTGAAATATATTCTCTCCAGATGCTTGATATTGTTGTCCGTGGAATTCAATTCAAAGGTCAGCGAAGTGATCGTGAGCGACGAGTCGTACATGTTTATCACCGGGACCACAACATAGCGCCCCGAAATGTACGGATGGTACCCGGGGACGATGTTCAGCTTTCCCAGTCCGGCAAGGCTTGGCGAGGCATAGGACAGGAACTTCTTTAACCGTACCGTTCTTTGGGCGTTCCCCGATACGCCCACTGAATAGAGCACTTTGTTGGTATCAGCATTATCCGGGTCCGATGGGTTGAGATAGTAGCTCAGGTAAAAACTGCCGCCGTCATCCGGAAAATCAAATCTTTTCCATTGCGTCGTACCCAGATTCGTCGTATCAGGGACGATCGTCGTCACCGGGACGTTGGGATAGGAGCCCGGGCTATGGAGAAAATCGCTCGTATTTTCGGTGAGGAGGATACCGTCTCCAACGTAGCGGCTCGCATACTCGATCCCGGCGTGTGCCAGATTGATGGCCCGATAGGAATCCCGCTGATATTGAAAGCCCTTGTGCTTGGAGGCGACAAGGGCGACAAAACTCGCACCGAGGACGGCTATAAGGGTCATCGCAACGATGAGGACTACGAGGGACATGCCCCTGTCATTACCGGATAACGTCTTCATAGTCACCGTTGAAACACCTGCTGTCATACGTGCCGGTTTGGATATTCTTTGGCGATATCGTTGTTGCAAGGACTACCGAGCGTGCGCCCGCATCGTTGATGGGTATTCCCGAATCGGTGAGTTGCAGGCTGATGGTCACAGTGCAATTCGATACACCACTTGAACATGATGACAGGGATGGTGAGAAAACCTCCACGTTCTTCCCGATCGACATATTAGCGACGGAGGTGGAACTTCGTATCATCTCCCTGCTGGAATTCCTGTAGAACAGAACGCTTGTGGAGCTGTCGGTAACAATGCTGTTGGACGGATGAGCGGCTTTTGTGATCAACAGGCCGCCCGTAGTCGAATCTATCGACACCGTCCGAGCATCCCGCATCTCCCTTGTCAGTCTCTCCATGATATATGAGGCTTCCTGGTAAAGCACTCTCTGCCTGCTTCCCGTCAGATATATCTTCATGGCGTGGTCGATGAACGAAAAGGTGAACGATCCGAGTATGGCGAGGACTATCACCACTGTAATGATCTCTATCAGTGTGAAACCCTTTAAGTCCCGGACAATGCTTTTCAACTTTTCGGCCTTCTCGAGATCAAGGTAGAGACGTCGTACACAGAATTGTCAGGCGTCGTTACCGAGATGGTCAATTTCTTGTAATTGGTATCCACCGTCTGGTCGGCTGCGCACTGAACGGGGTTCGATGCAGAAACATAGCAGATGTTCCATTTTCGCTGGAACCCCGTCTCGGGCGACGCCCCGACAAAGTCCCCCCCTGTCACGGAAATGCCTGTGTAGGCATTGCTCGTCAATTGTTCCATTGTCTGCTGGCAATAGAACCTTGCCTTAACCTGGTAGTCCGGTGCCGAAAAATTGCCCATCACGGTCGTGAAAGCAACGATGGATGCCGGCAGGATGATCCCTCCGACGATAATGAACGTTACGAGTTCTATCAAGGAGAAACCTTTGCTGGATAGAATGATCCGGAAAAATCGAAACCCTCTCATTCTCATCTGACCTCGCCCGTTTCCGGATAGATAGTGATCACCCTGTGCGCGAGAGATGAAGTACCGATACTCACCGTGCATCCCGTGCCCGAGGGACAGCCCGTACAGGACGAGGGCGGGGAAGTGGTCGACAGGCAGGGCTCTCCCAGGGAGTTGAAAAAGAGCCTGTGCCCGTAACCTCCAAAATTCGTGGTGGTGACAACGGGATTCCCGCTGTTGTCCTGGGGAAGTTTCCTCGTCTCTGCTTCCTCCTGGATGGTATATTCGCGGGACCCCGGGGCGAAGCTTATGGCCCTTGCGCTTCCCGCGCCCATAGCCTTCATCTGCACGTACTGAATGTCCGCGATAAGCTGGTCCGCAGCTATGGAACTGTAATCGCTCACGGTAAAGGGGTTCTTGATCATGATGGATGCGGTAAGGACTCCCAGGACAAGAATAACGATGATGAGCTCTATCGCCGTAAAACCCTTCGGTTGTCGCTGACCGCAGCCCACTCTTCTGTCTCTCCTCATCGCTTCCTTTTTCCTTAGCTACCGTACGTTTCCTATTTTATACAAACGATTATAGAATGCCAACAGGCAAATGGGAAGGGGGAAAGGGGTAATGGGCTACGGGCGATTCGAATGAAAGCTGGGAACGGCGGAGTAGACTGAGGCAGAGGATCCCATAACCCATTGCCTGACACCCATTACCCGATTTTCTTGAATTTACGGATTCTCACTCCATATATTTTGCTAAATTTGTGGATTTGAGATATAATGCCCTCTATGATAGACCGCGCCTACAAAGTGAAAGAACTCGTGAAGCCGGGCAAGGCTCTTATCATCTATGGGCCAAGGCGCGTGGGCAAGACAACCCTGCTTACCGAATTCCTGTCTGGAACGAAGCTGAAGAGCAAACTCGACTCCGGAGACAATATCAAAGTCCGGCAGATCCTGGGGTCTCAGGATTTCGACCGGATCCTTGAGTACGCCTCCGGATATGAGCTTATTGCTGTTGACGAAGCGCAGTACATACCCCATATCGGCAAGGGCCTGAAGATCATCATAGACCAGATGCCCGGTGTCATGGTCATAGCCACGGGGTCGTCGTCTTTTGACCTTGCCGGTGCGGTGGGAGAACCCCTGACGGGACGGAAGAATACGGTGGTCCTTTACCCGATAGCGCAGCAGGAGCTTCTCTCGATCCACAATCGTCATGAATTGAAAGAGCGCCTGGAGGACTACCTCGTTTTCGGCTCTTATCCCGAGGTTGTGACGGCGAGAAACCGCAAGGATAAGATGGCCATCCTCGAAGAGCTTGTGAGTTCTTATCTGCTCAAGGATGTCCTCGCGCTCGACCGCGTCAAGGCCCCCGGCGTCCTCCTCGATATCCTCAAGCTGATCGCCTTCCAGATAGGCAGCCAGGTCTCCCTCAATGAGATCGCCACACAGGTCAAGCTGGACGTCAAGACGATCGGCCGGTATCTCGACATCTTCGAAAAGGCCTTCGTCATCAGGCGGATCGGGGGCTTCAGCAGGAACCTGAGGAAAGAGGTCATCACCAAGGCCAAGTATTATTTTCTCGACAACGGTATCCGCAATGCGGTCATAGCGGCCTTTAATCCCCTCGACAGCCGCAATGACGCGGGACAACTGTGGGAGAACTTCCTCGTCACCGAGCGGATCAAGAAATGGACGTACCAGGGTACGTACGGTTCTTTCTATTTTTGGCGTACATACGGCGGTCAGGAACTTGATCTCGTGGAAGAACGGGAAAACACTCTGGCCGGTTATGAGTTCAAGTGGTCGGACAAGAAGAAACCCAAAGCCCCTTCTGACTGGGTGAGACAGTACAAGAACTCAACCTTCTCACTGGTAAACAGGGATAACTACCTGGATTTCGTGCTGTAGAACTGTTGCAAGAGGCAAAACAGGTGATAGGGAAGAGAAACCCTTCTTTCCCCCACCCCACTCTGCGAACAACCGCAAAATCAAAAAGAATTCTTGACAAAAACGATGAATGTTAAGTAATCTTAATAATTCCATTACATTATTAGCAGTTTCGGGTCGACTTTTACGGTGGGGGAGGAAACACAAAAGGAGGAGACATGAAAGACGGAGATGCGGAACAGAAAGGCATGAGCAGGCGGTCGTTGCTCAAGGGCGCGGCGGCCGTTGGGGCGCTGGCGTCAGTGGCGGGGGCGGCGTTGAACCTTGCGGCTCCCGGCACCGCAGAGGCTGTCACGAAAAAGCTGCCCCAGAAATGGGATGAGACATGGGACGTTGTCGTCATCGGCTCAGGGTTTGCGGGCCTTGCGGCTGCGGCGGAAGCGGCCGGCAACGGCGCGAAAACCGTCATCCTCGAGAAAATGCCCATCTACGGCGGAAACTCCATCATCAACGGCGGCGGCTACGCCGCGTGGGATGACAAGATGCATCTTCGTCAGAAAAAGAACCTCGGCGAGGACAGCGTCAATCAGCACATTCAGGATACCCTGAAGGGCGGCGATTTCTTCAACATCCCGGAGCTCGTTGAGGTCATGGCGAAGGAAGCGCCCGATGCTCTGAACTGGATGATCGACGAGGGAGGCGCCCAGGTCGGGGATGTCCTCGTTATCGGTGGCGGACACACCGCGTACCGCGCGCACTTCTCGGCCCACAACTCCGGCAAGGACTATACCGAAGCCCTCAAGAAGATAGCCGAGAAACGCGGAGCCAAGATGGCGCTCAATTCCCAGGTCACCTGGATCTGGCGCAAGGACGCCGATCCCAAGAGCCCCGTCCTTGGAGTTGAGGTCAAGAGAGGCAGCAAGGTCGTGAATGTAAGGGCCAAGAAGGCTCTCGTCCTCGCTTCGGGAGGTTTCAGCTGGGATGTGCAGATGCGCATGGAACACTGGCCGAAACTCGTCAAGGAGTTCAACTGCACGAAC
>MVQQ01000060.1 GCA_002067555.1 Syntrophorhabdus sp. PtaB.Bin184 | reverse complement strand
GAGGCTTGTCCTGTCGAGGTTCTGCCGGGCATAGACCTTGGGAAGGACTCCCTTCAGGGAAGGGTTCCGGCGCTCGATGGCCTCCATTGCCTCGTCAACGTACCCGCCGATATCAACCTTCTTGCCGTTCTCGAGAAGGATCTCGGTCTTCTTCGCATTGTCGGAGATCCTCTTCCACCGGGCGACGGGCGGAACGAAGAACACCCTCTCGGCGGTATACTCGTTGGGGTCCTCGGGATCGGCCCCTTCGTATTCGCCTTTGCCTTCCTTCAACCTGGAATGGAGGACTTCGAAGGCATCGGATATGTACTTAAGGAATATGAGGCCAAGGACAACGTGCTTGTACTCGGCGGCATCCATGTTCTTGCGGAGCTTATCCGCAGCCTGCCAGAGAGTCGCCTCGATGGATTCCTGTCCGTTATTCTTCTTGTCGGTCTTCTTTGTTCTTGCCATTTAATCTCCGTTCTTGCCTGATGTCCTCACGTCCCGGCAGGACGCGGGGACGACGGTCATCACACAGCAACTGGCGCTGTCTGTCTCACATCGTGCGCGTTTCTCGGGACCGCCCCTGTTCCGAAACGGACGGAGGCCTTACAAGAAAAAGTGTTCTTTCTGAAACGGTGATAAGGAACGGTACCGTAGTGTTTCATAGAGACCCCTCGACTCCTCGAAGGCTCAGATGCCTATCCTACCCTGAAACAACTGGAGAGCTTTCGCATATATCCTACAAAAAACGTGCACAAAAATCATCCTTATTGTCGCCCAGGGTAATGTATCATTCTTTGTGTCAGGAACAAAAACTGGGGTACCATCATAGCGAGGAACCCTTCACAGTTCAGAACTATGATTAAGGAGGTACCCCAGATGAAGCAAGACAGGATTATGATACGGAGTCTACCAGAGGCAATGGCTGTGGTCAAGGAGATGAACATCGCTTCTTCGGAGGAATGGACAGGGGATTATCGGGGTGCGGCACGGGATGCGATCTCATCGTTCCTGACCGACCGCATGACACAGAAGCTCCGGTTCCACCTCGCCGAGAGAGAGGCAGGAGGCATACCGGACAGGCGCAACGGCCATTACATGCGCCACCTCCTCACCGAGCTGGGGGATGTCCTCGTATCCGTCCCCCGGACGAGGACCTACAACCCCGTCGAGGTCATCAGGGCCTATGCGCGCCGGTCACAGGATGTGGACCGTCTCATCCTCGCCAGCTTTCTCCTCGGCCTGTCCACCCGCAAGGTGGGCGAGGCCCTCCTTTCCATCCTGGGGGAGAGGGTAAGCCCCGCCACGGTAAGCAGGGTGGCAAAGACCCTCGATAAGGCAGTGTCCGCCTTCCACAGGCGGAGGCTCAAGGGAACCTATCGCGCCCTTCTCTTCGACGGTGTGGTCCTTACCCGGAAGACCGGGGCGGGCCCCGTAAAAAGACCCGTCCTTGTCGCCCTGGGGATACGCCATGACGGGAAGAAGGAGATCATCGACTTCAGGCTTGCCCGGTCGGAGAGCGCCGATGAATGGGAGTCCTTCCTCACCCGCCTTACCGCCCGGGGTCTCTCGGGCAGGGAGACCGAGGTCATCTGTGTGGACGGAGGGCCGGGCCTCATCAGCGCGGTGAGGAGCGTCTATCCCCTCATCCCCCTCCAGAGGTGCTGGGCCCACAAGATGCGCAATATCCTCGACAAGGTCAGGAAGGCGGACACAGAAGAGGTGAAGAGGGGCCTCGTCAGGGTCTACGGGGCGAAGAACCTGAGAGAGGCGCGCTCCGCTGCGAAACGATGGAGCACTGTCTGGGAGGACAGATATCCCGCGGCGGTGAAGTGCCTGCGGGATGACCTCGACGATCTGCTCACCTGTTTTGGTTTTGCCGACAAGCTGTTCAGGAGAAAGATACGGACCACCAACGCCATAGAGAGGGTCTTCCGGGAGGTGCGCAGGAGGACACGGCCCATGGGGGTCTTCGAGAACAGGACCAGCATGGAACGGATCCTGTATGCGGTCTTCCTCTATGAGAACATACGCTATGGGGTGCACTATGTTTTTGCTTGCTGACACAAAATACTTGACGTTACCGTCGCCCAGCAGTATGACAACACCATGTCACACCGCGAGTTACCGCAAGGCATTCCGATCCCGGCACAAGAGCGATTGGACGTAAGTTGACATAATGCGTTTTATCATAGTTGACATAATATGTTGACACACAAGGCGATACATAGTATAACTACGGAGGCAACAATATTATGTCAACTTGCAAGAACGGAGGACGGCAGGATGGAAGAAAGAAAACAACAAGGAAACCGCAGACGGTTCGTTAACCTTCCACGGGAAGAACCTATCAAGGCATCGACGAAGTACCCGCTGGACAGATATCGCGTATTTACTGCCGCCGTTTCTGCAAGTATCCTTCTCTCTTTCTCCTCCATGGTCCGCAAGGTTCCTGACGGCAATCGTGACCGTATCATTAATTCGGAACGGAGGCGGTGATAATGACCCGTCTGGAGGAGGTCCTTCTTCCTCCAGCTATGCCGCTGCTATCACTGCACAGCAGCGAGGTGTGTCGGGTGCTATCATTTTTCTTGGGAGGTGTCCATGACAGCAAGCAGCAAGAGGTTGAGGCCCGTCTTCATCAGAGTGACCCCCGAAGAGTACGCAAAGATGGAAAAGCGCGCAATGGAAGCCGGTATGTCCATGAGCAGGTACGTCGCGGCGGCTGCAACTGGCGCGGCGATCCAGGCCGCACCGGTGATGACCCTTGCCGCTGACTGCAGCAGGTGCGGCCTCAATGGCTGGCCGGATCCGAACGAGTTGGATGTCATCACAAGCCTCAACAGGATCGGGGAATCCCTCTACAGTCTCGATGCCTCATTTCGCGGGGCCGAAAGGAACTATCGCGTCGACAACAGGCTCGTGGAGTACGCGGGCTCCGGGCTCGACAGGATCTGGGCAGAATTCGTATCCCTCAATGACTTCCTTGGAGTGGAGGTGAAAGACGAGGACGATGATGAGCCGCAGGAAGAGTACGGGGAATCCCGATGATCCCCAAGATCGTGCCGGGAAACGACTTCACCGGCGCCCTCCTCTATGCCTCGCGCAAGGGCC
>MVQQ01000059.1 GCA_002067555.1 Syntrophorhabdus sp. PtaB.Bin184 | reverse complement strand
AACCTCTACCTCACGCCCTCCAAGAACCCCGTCCGCAAGCTCAAGGAGGCGATCATCACCTGGAGGCTCGAGAGGGCCCTCTCAAAGCGGAGGATCCTCGAGCTTTACCTCAACGTCGTCGAATGGGGCGAGGGCGTCTTCGGCGCCGAGGCCGCCGCGAGGCGCCACTTCGGCAAGCCCGCCTCGGCGCTCACCGCGGAAGAGGCGGCCAAGCTCGCAGCGGCCCTGCCCAACCCCAGACGCTACCGCGTGGACGGGACCTCCCGCTACGTCGAACGCCGCGCGAAGATCATCTACACTATCATGGTAAGAAGAGGCATAGTCGTCCCCGACTACGAAGAAGTGACAACCACCCCGCCGGAAACCGTCGACGAGACCTCCCCCATCCCGCCGGCACAAGGAGAAACCCTGCCCACGGCCGGCCAACCCCCGGCTGTCAGCCCACCTCCCGATGCCCGGTGAATGAATTCTAAAGAGAAAGATCGACTGCAGGCTTCCAGAGGCCCCGCTTCGACTCAGAACAATTGGAAGCCGACCTGTTTGAAGTGGTCGTCAAAGGCGAACGCCTTCTGCAATTCAAAGGTCTTCATGAGCACGAAACTGGTGCAGTCCGTGAAGCTCAGAGTCTTGTCGCCGTATTTGCGAAAGAGAGCCCACGCCCTGAACCGGTCTTCGTCGGATATATCGGCCACGGTGACGATGGAACTGCCCATAAGGGTTTCCCCAAAGGTTACCGCCGTAGCGTGGGAGACCCTGTACCGTATGATGGTCACGGCTTCATCGAATACGTACGACGAGGTGATCATCTCGATCCTTTCCTTCTTGATCCTGGATATTCTCGATTGGGCGTCGCCGTGGTGTTGATCGCCCTTATCGCTTAACGCCAACCACGCCGAAGTATCAACGAAAAGTCTCATCGACCCTTTCCGTACAGGTACTTGTCGTGGTTTACGGAAAGATCGTGATCCTCTGACTGGCTCATGCCAACCATTTCCCACAGGGGATCAGTTTCCCAGTTCTTCGCCCTGTCCTTCTTGATAAGATCAAGAACGGCGGTTCTGACGATATTGGAGATGGTGGTATTCTCTCTGCCGGCCTTTCTCTTCAATTCGTCGAGCAACTCTTCCGGTATGTACATCTGTGTTCTCTTTAACGTAGACACAGGCAACCCTCCTATGGTGTACATTATATACACCACCTATGACAGTGTCAATGGCAACGTTCATGCGGTGACAAGCGAGAATAATGCGATTTTGTCAAACGTTCAAGCGGCTCAAGCCATTCAAGCCGTCTTTACATAGGCACGTCGTCTTCCATCTCGGGGACGAAGTCGTCGTCGACCGGGCCCTTCGGGGCGCCGAAGGGGCGGCGTTCCTCCTGGGGTTGTCCCTGCGGCTGGCCGCTCGGCATCATCTTCATGTCGGAGGCGACGATCTCGTAAGCCTTGCGCTTGACGCCGTCACGGCCTTCGTATTCGCGGGACTGGATCTTTCCCTCCACGTAGACGAGCCTTCCCTTCTTCAGGTATTCGCCGGCTATCTCGGCGAGCTTGCGCCATGCGACGATGGTATGCCATTCCGTCCGTTCCTGTTTGACGCCGGAGCGGTCCTTGTATGTTTCCGAGGTGGCCATGCGAAAGGTCGCCACGGGTGTGCCGTCGGTCGTGTACCGGAGCTCCGGATCCGCTCCGAGCCTTCCCATGAGCAACACTTTATTGAGATTGGACATGCGTCATACCCCCTTTGGATTGGACGGAAAATATCCAAATCCTATAGTAAGCGAGGACAAAAGTCAATGAACACCTGGGGCGTTGTGACGACCCTGCCCGATATACCGTTAGAACCGTTGGAACCGTTAGAACCGTTGGAACCGTGGTGAAAGAAGAGAGCCGTTTTTTACCTTCAACAGGTTGTTAACAAAGTCTGTATTCATTTGGGCGAATGCCGGAATGAAGGAGCACGAACCGCCTTGAGAAATCACTTTGTCAACCGCCTGTCAAGCGATTCAAGCCCTTTCCTTCCTCTCCCACAATTTCTGCTTCGGGATGGTGCCGCGGATGAAGTCCCAGGGGAAGATCTCGTCGGGGGGGCGTTCGCGCAGGGCGTAGAAGTTGAGGTTGATGGGGCTTTCCCTGAGTATGCGGGAGAGGCTTGTCCCCCGGGCGAGGCGAAGGACCGTGTCCGCCACCCGGCGGTCACCACGGGCGAGCGCCGCCTGAAGGAAACTGTACTTCACGGAATCATGGGTGAAGTGGGAGTTGTCTATCTTGCCGAAGGCATGGCTCAGACGGTTTATCTTCTCTTTCATCTCTTCCATGTCGGCCATGGGGAGCCACTGAAAAGGGGTTGCGGCTTTCGGGACGAAGGGACTTGCGTGAACGGTGATTCCGCCGAGGGCCCCCCGCGGAGCGCCCCGTTTTACCATGACATGGCGGATGCGCTTGACGAGCTCCGGTATCGCGTCGATGTCGTCGGGTGTCTCCCCGGGAAGGCCTATCATGAAATAGAGCTTGAGGTTGAAGGACTTGAGCGCCATGATGTCGTCGATGCGCAGGAGGATGTCGTCATCCGTCATAGGTTTGCCGACGAGGCGCCGCAGCCCTTCCGTGGCCGCCTCGACGCCGAAGGTGAGGGTCTTCACCGTGTCTTTCATGAGTTCGATGAGGCTTAAGGGGACCTCGTCGAGGCGGAGCGACGGGAGGTGGACCCCTATCCCCCGGGAGTTGAAATTTGCGACGATCTCGGTGATGCGCGGGTGGTAGGATACGCCGCCGCCTATGATGCCCACGTCGCTTGCCTCTCCGACCGTCGCATCGATGTCCTCCGACCTGAAGCCGTAGAGATTGCCGAGGAGGCAGAAGGTGCAGCGTGACGGGCAGCCGCGTGTCCCCTCGACGAGGACCATGTCCGCGAACTCCGTGTTCGGGGTGGTCATGACGGACATGCCCAGCGTTTGTCCCCTGTGGCGCTCCACGGTGACGGCGAATCCGGCGGGATCGAAACCTTCCACCCGTCCATCTTCACCGTACCGGATCGACAAATCCGCGGGGTTGTAAACGAAGGGCAGTGCCGTGAGTTCGTTGACGATACGATCCCTTCCCGAATCGCGGGCCGCAATGAAGCGTTCCATGAAGGAAGGGACCGTGGCCTCGATGTCGCCCATCACCATGAGATCGAAATAGGGCGAGACGGGTTCGGGGTTTGCAATGACGCAGATCCCGCCAGCGACGATAAGCGGGGAACCCGCCCTCCGCTTTCGGGCGAGGACCGCGACTGACGATTCTTCAAGCACCTTCACGATGTTGGGATAGTCTAGCTCGAAGGAGAGGGTGAAAAAGACGATCTCGAAGGAGGAAAGGGGCCGGGAGCTCTCCAGCGAGACAAGCGGCCTGCCTTCCTCGTAGAAGAGCCGTTCGCACACCACATCATCCCGGTCGTTCAGCGTCCTGTAGAGGATGTGGGTCGCAAGGTTTGACATCCCCACGTGATAGGAATTGGGGAAAACGACAAGAACAGGTATCCTGCCACCCCATTTCTTGCGGATGGTACCCTTTTCCCCGAGAAGAAGGTCCGCCTTGTCGTCATTCCGTCGCGTCCGCCTTTGAGCCATCGCAGTAATAACAATAGCACAGATCAGGTAATGGGTGATAGGTCATAGGCGATGGGCGATAGGACGGTTTGAATACTTTGAGGTTAGCAGCGAAAGAGAGGGCCTGAGTCGCTTGAATGACTTGAACTGCTTAAGAGTTAAAGACAAGAGACGATGGTGCGGTCCGGCGCTATTTTAACTGCTCTAACTCTTTTCCTTGGATCTTAATGATGTTTTGCCGCTCAAGCGGTTCAAGCGGTTGAAGCGGTTCAAGCGGTCTTCTGGGTGTAAGGTTGAGGGGTGGCGGGACGAGAGCTTTCGCCACCCCTCGTTTCAGGAGGTTAGTCTGCCTGTTTCCTGAGAAATGTCGGAATGTCGTAGCGGTCATCATCGATGTCGATGGTGTCGCTTTTTTGCCGTATCTCCTTGTAGTCGACCTTGTAATCGATGGCCACCTTCTTCTTCATGAAGGAGGGAATGTTCTCATCGTCGAAGAGCTTGCCCCTCAAGAAAGGTTCTGTCCTGTCCTCGTCGATGACGGCACGTTCCTCGAAGCCCGTGGCGATGACGGTGATCCTGAGGGAATCCTGCATCGTCTCGTCGTAGACGAGGCCCCAGATGATCTTCGCGTCCTCATGGGCCTGTTCCTGGATGAGGGTGGATGCCTCGGAGACCTCCATCAGCGTCATATCCGTGTTGCCTGTGACGTTGATGAGGACACCGCGCGCGCCGTGGATGGAGATGTCTTCGAGAAGCGGGCTCGATATGGCCTTCTGGGCGGCGTCGCGGGCCCTGTTCTCGCCCGCGGATTCGCCGATACCCATGATCGCCATGCCCCGTTCGCTCATGATCGTCTTCACGTCCGCGAAGTCGACGACAACGTGACCGGACCCGACGATGAGGTCGGAGATGCTCCTGACCGCGTTGAGCAGGACCTCGTCGGCCTTGAGGAACGCCTCCTTGATCGTCATGTGCTTGCCGCCGATGGAAAGGAGCCTCTGGTTGGGGATGGTGATGAGTGAGTCGACGCGTGACTTGAGCTGGGCCACGCCGCCCTCGGACTGGTTCATCCTGTCCTTTCCCTCGAAGGCGAAGGGTTTCGTGGCGATGGCCACCGTGAGTGCTCCCACCTCTCTCGCTATCTCCGCGATGACGGGGGATGCGCCCGTTCCCGTCCCGCCGCCGAGGCCGCAGGTGATGAAGACCATGTGGGCACCCTTCAGGTGGTCCTTGAGCTTGTCCACATCCTCGAGGGCGGCCTTCTTGCCGACCTCGGGATTCGCCCCGGCCCCCAGACCCTCCGTCAGCTTCGTGCCGATCTGGATCTTGACGGGAGCCTTGCAGGTGCTCAACGACTTGATGTCGGTGTTGACGGCGATGAACTCAACGCCCTGAACGCCTGATTCCACCAT
>MVQQ01000058.1 GCA_002067555.1 Syntrophorhabdus sp. PtaB.Bin184 | reverse complement strand
CTTCTACAAGCATATCGGCATCTACGCGTTCAAACGGGATTTTCTGGAACGTTTCGTCAAAATGCCGAGGAGCAGGCTCGAAGAGATGGAGTCCCTCGAACAGCTTCGCGTCCTGGAGAACGGCTTCAGGATACGTGTCCTCACCACCCAGTACGACGGATTCGGCATCGACACCCTCGCCGACCTCGAGCGGGCAAGGCTCACCCTCGACAAGAAGATCATGTGACGTCCTGCGGCCGTTCTGTCGCATCTTTGCGGAAACATCCGGCACAGCGGGGCAGGCACGATCTTCCCGCCGCCGAGCACACACGGATCGCCGTGTCGCCGCGCTTAATGGGCGGATGAGCCGTTCTGCATGAGAACCGTCCTCAGGACCTCGTCAACACTGATGATCCCTTCCCTGAGGAGGATGAGGCAATACTCCCTGAGGTCTATCATGCCGTTCCTTATGGCTGCCTCTCTCACGGCAAGTGTTTCCGCTCCCGAGGACACAAGACGCATTACCTCCTCGTTAACCGTGAGAACCTCATAGACGCCGACTCGTCCCTTATAGCCCGTGTAGCCGCAGGCGTTGCAGCCCCTTCCCCTGTACAGCTTCGTGTCCGGCGGCAGGCCCAGGTATCCGGTAGCGGACAGGTCGCGGTACGTCTCTTTGCACTTCTCACAGATCTTCCGCACCAGCCTCTGGGCAATGACCCCGATGACCGATGAAGAGACAAGGAACGGCTCGATACCCATCTCGATAAGGCGCATGAAGGTACCCGGGGCATCGTTTGCGTGGACGGTTGTGAAAACAAGGTGGCCGGTAAGGGCTGCCTCGACGGCGATTTTGGCCGTTTCGGCATCCCTCGTCTCACCGATGAGGATCACGTCGGGATCCTGCCGGAGAAAGGCCCTGAGAACCCGGGCAAAGTCGAGACCGATATCGTGGTTCACCTGCACCTGGTTGACCCCCTTCAGATCATACTCAATAGGGTCCTCGACGGTGAAGATGTTCTTTCTGATGTCATTGATCTCCGCGAGGGAACTGTAAAGGGTCGTCGTTTTGCCGGAACCGGTCGGGCCGGTAACGTAGATGATCCCGTAGGGGGTTCTGATCATCCCCTCCACGAGACTGCGGACCGGAAGGTGCGTGATCAGTTTGTCAAGACCAAGCCGGGTGTTGCTTTTGTCCAGGATCCTCGTGCATACCCTTTCACCGAACCTGGCCGGAACGGTTGATACGCGGAAGTCGATGGACTTCTTTCCCACCTTTATGGTTATCCTTCCGTCCTGAGGCAGCCTGCGCTCGGTGATGTCCAGCCGGGATATGATCTTCATCCTGCTGATGAGAGGAAGCTGGATCTTTTTCGGCAACACCATTTCCTCCACCAGATCTCCGTCGATCCGGAACCTTACCCGAACCTCCTTCTCCATGGGTTCCATGTGGATATCGCTTGCCCCTTTCTTCAACGCCATGGCTATGATGCTGTTGGCCAGCTTGATGATCGGAGCGCCTTCCGCTTCCTTCTCCATGTCGGGGATACCCACATCGTCATCCGACACCTCATCGAAGGCAAACTCCTTCAGGATGTCGGACTGGATGTGTTCCATGGAGTCGACAAAACTCTCTATGTCGAGGAACTCCTCCTTTTGAGCGTTGATAAGGGTCTTGTACTCACCGTTGATGAATTTCGTGAAGTCACTCTCGGTGATGATGACGAGGTCAAAGAATACCTTGGGATACTTCTCATTGACGACCCTTTTCATGTTGTCTATCCCGGTAACGTCGTGAGGATCAACAACCGCCAGGGTAACCTTGTTGTTGGCGTACGAAACGGGAAGTATCCGGTATCTCAGCACGAGCTGTTCAGGCACACAACCCATGACGGCCTCGTCGAGCCTCAAGGTGTCGAGCGGGATGGTTCCGGGAAGCTCCCGGTTCTTGATCGCCGCAATATGCTCGGCCGCGATCCTCCTCAGGGACACGGACAGGGCATGGTGTTCATCGAGAAGCAGATCGAAGTCGGTTTTCTTCAGGACCAGCACCTTCGTGCTCGCCACGGTGACGACCGTCGCAGAACTGGGCTCCCCGGAGATCTCTCCGAAACATGCCCCCGGGTCCAGACTGGCGATGGTAACATCGAAGTCGCTCCGGGGGTCCCTCCGTCGTATCTCCACCTTGCCGCCCGCGATGATGAACATCGCGTTTCCCGGTGTCCCTTCCCGCACAATGGCGGTGTTCGGCGGATATGTCCTCTCCTGAAGGGCGGACGAAAACCTCAACACCTCCTCATCGGATAGGTCCCGAAAGATATCGGTACGCTTGAGTGAGGCAATCCTCTCTTTGTACGGCACCGTGTCATTCTCCCTGTTTCTTCAAGCGGCCTCGAAACGCGGCCCCAAAAACATCCGGTACGGTCCCCGGGACAATATACCCCGTGGCGGGACACGATCCCGCATATCTCCGAAAACAACCGGATTGTACCTGTAAATACCCTATAGAGAAGGATAGTCCACGAAATCTCCACAGTCAATTCTCGGCATTCGCAAACCTTTGACTGCCAAGGCTTTACATCCCAGCGAGCGTGTCAGATGATCGATGGAACAATTCCTCCTGCTCGATACGACACGGGCCCGGAATGGATCTGATTCTCTTTGTATTCACAACGGAAAGGAAAACATTCCTGATACTAACCGGCCCTTCTCGAAAGGCAGGTTTCGCATTATCTGAAGGTCTGCAAAATTTGTATCAGGAGAATTGCAAAATTCTGTTGAAAACTCTTCCCTCGTCCCAAGAGCGCAAAAATCATGCCCATTCTTCACTTTTCACAAGCTCAAATGGCCATGTCCTGTTTGACTTCTATGTC
>MVQQ01000057.1 GCA_002067555.1 Syntrophorhabdus sp. PtaB.Bin184 | reverse complement strand
CGTTTCCAGCACCGCATCGAAGCCAAGTCTCCTCAGCGCCGCGTGCATCTTCCCGCTTACCAGCGAGCCTGTCGGCATGTCGAACTCCTCGCCGAGCTGGACCCTCACAGCGGGGGCCTCCTGCACGACGACGAACTTGTCGGGATCGTGGATGGCGTCCCACACCTCATCGACGGCGCTCTTCTCATAGAGGGCCCCGACAGGGCAATGAACGACGCACTGCCCGCAGTTGATGCAGACACTGTTGCCAAGACCAGCGTCAAAGGCCGTTGTGATGACCGTATCGAAACCCCTGTGATTGATGGCGAGGGCATTCACCGTCTGAACCCTGCTGCAAACCTCTATGCAACGTCCGCAGAGTATGCACTTGTTGGGGTCGCGGACAATGGCGACGCTGGAGCGGTCGATGGGAAGCCTCTTTCGGGATGCGTTCCTGTAATCAAGAACATTGATGCCAAGCGTGGAGGCAAGCTGCTGGAGCTCACAGTTGTTGTTCTTCACGCACGTCAGGCAATCGGTATCATGATTCGACAGGATAAGCTCGACGAGCTGCCTGCGCGTCGCCATGACCCGCGGCGTATGGGTCTTCACCTTGAACCCCTCGGCCGCGGGGGTCATGCAGGACCTTTTCAGGCCCGGTATGCCCTCTATCTCGACAACGCAGATCCCGCACTGTCCTCCCGGCGTGAGATCGGGATGGTGGCAAAGCGTGGGGATCGTAAATCCCGCCTTCTTCGCCGCCCACAGGATGGTCGTACCTTCCGGTACCTCCACGGGTATATTGTTCACTGTCAGTTTTACCATGCTCATGTTATCTCTCCTTGATGTGACCGCCCGGACCAGGTCAGGATCACTGCACCCTGCTGTACACCTCGTCCTTGAAGAATCTCAGGGAACTCGTGATGGGCAGGACCGGCGACTGGCCCAGGGGACAGAAC
The DNA here is from genome assembly GCA_002067555.1 of Syntrophorhabdus sp. PtaB.Bin184. GTDB lineage: Bacteria > Desulfobacterota > Syntrophorhabdia > Syntrophorhabdales > Syntrophorhabdaceae > Delta-02. Next base: position 2,375 of record MVQQ01000057.1, on the reverse strand, counting down.
GACGTGTCGCGCATCACCTCCGATATGGAGACAAGCTTGTCGATGTCCTCGGCCTTGCCCTTCCCTTCCGCTATGCGGTCGATTATCTCGGCGAGCTGATTCGTGCCCAAACGGCAGGGCACGCAATGGCCGCAGGACTCATGTCTGAAGAAGTGGAGAACGCTCTGGAGCATCCCCACAATGTCCGTATCCTCGTCCATGACGAGGATCGCTCCTGAACCCAGCACAGCCGCGTATTCCTTGAGATTCACGAAGTCCATCTTCGCGTCGAGCATCTCCGGACCCATGAAGGCGCCTGCAGCACCGCCGACGAGTGCGCCTTTGAATTTCTTGCCATCCTTGATGCCGCCGGCGTATTCATAGATGATATCCCGCAAAGTGGTGCCCATCTCCGCTTCGATGAGACCCGGCGTGGCAACGTTGCCGATTATGGTGTAGACCTTCGTCCCCGGACACTTGTCCGTGCCGTATCCACGGTACCAGGCAGAGCCGTTGCGGACGATCTCTGGCACGTTCGCCAGCGTTTCCACGTTGTTTACAACGGTCGGTTTGGCCCAGAGGCCCTCCGTCACGGGGTAGGGCGGCTTGTTGCGGGGGTGACCCCTTTTCCCTTCCAGGGACTCGATAAGCGCCGTCTCCTCGCCACAGACGTAGGCACCCGCACCTTTCATGACCGAAATATCGAAGCTGAAACCACTTTCGAGTATATTGTCGCCGAGAAGCCCGTAGAGTCGTGCCTGGGTGATGGCCTTTTCCAGGCGTTCAATGGAAAGAGCATACTCGCCACGGATGTAGACAAACCCCTTCGTCGCACCCACGGCATATCCCGCGAGTATCATACCCTCGATGAGCTTGTGGGGATCGCCTTCAAGGATGAGCCTGTCCTTGAACGTTCCCGGCTCGCCCTCGTCGGCGTTACATATGATGTATTTCACATCGCCCGGCGCCCTGGAGGCAAATTCCCATTTCATGGCAGTCGTGAAGGCCGCACCTCCCCTGCCCATGAGCCCTGAGTCCTTGACCTCTTTGACGACTCCGGCAGGCTTGAGTTCGGTGAAGGCCCTCTCGAGGGCCTCGTAGCCACCCTCGGCGATGTATTCGTCAATGTTCTCCGGGTTGATGACACCGCTGTTGCGCAGGACGATCCGGGGCTGCTCCCGGAGCAGACCCGTTTTTTCCTTCTTGATGACGTGCTGTTTGGGCATCTCCGTCATGATGAGCCTCTTCACGGGCCTCCCCTTCAGAAGATGCTCCTCGACAAGCTCGACTGCGTCCGCGGGTGTCACGTTCGCATAGTAAACACCCTCGGGATAAACAACGATGACAACCCCCTGACCCGTCGCCCCTATGCTGCCGGTCTCCAGTACCGCTATCTCGCCGGAAAGACCCTGCTTGTTGATCTCCTCCACCAGGGCCTTCTCGACGGCGCGTGCGCCCGCCATGATCGTCCCTGCATCGATACTGATCAATACGTGGTTTCTTACGAGGTTCATATCTCTTTTCTCCTCTTGTCAAGGATGGCATCGACCTTCTCCGGTGTGAGATTGCCGAACATCTCTTCGTTAAGCATCATGGCTGGTGCCACACCACAGGCGCCGAGGCAGCTCGTCAGTTCCAGCGTGAACATTCCGTCCTTGGTTGTCCCCCCCACGTCGACCTTGAGCGAACGCTTGAGGTATTCAAGAAGCGAGTGCGCCCCCATGAGATGGCACGGAGGAGACTCACAGAGGCGTATGATGTTCCTGCCCCGCGGTTTGAGGCTGAACATCGTGTAAAAGCTCGCCACGCTGTGCACGTAGCTGTATGGGACATTGAGATAGTCCGCACAGGCCTCGATGTCTTCCTTCGCGAGATACCTCTCCGGGTTGTTATCCTGAAGATCGTGCATGATGTAAAGTATATTGCTGAGGTTTGGTTCAAATTTCTTGAGAATAGCTTCCCTGTCCAAGCCGGCCTCCTTTTGGTTGCCTAAATGGCAAATTCCGAAACGGGGTGCCCGTTGACCACGTGCTCCACAACCACCCTTTTTGCCTTCTCGGGATCCATGTTCCCGTACACGACGACGGGTTTGTCTTCCTCGAAGACCTCCACCATCGGCTCCTGCGAGGCAAGGCCTTTCTCGCCCGTCTGCGTCACGACGACGTCGGAAAGGTTCCGTTTCCCCACCTCTTCAACGAATGTCTTGAGCACGTCACGCGCGCCGGCGGCTATACCGCTCGTCCCCATCCCGACGACTATGCGCACCCGTGCCTGCTTCTGCCGCAACTCAACATCCTTTTGCGCCTTTTCCCTTATTTTTCTCAGCTCTTCAAGATTCATCTCTCGGCCTCCTTATGATGATAACAATCTATATAAAATCATAGATGTTCGTCAAG
>MVQQ01000056.1 GCA_002067555.1 Syntrophorhabdus sp. PtaB.Bin184 | reverse complement strand
CTTATTTTGGTAGTTTTTCAACAAAAATTCAACAGGAAAAGTAATGGGATTATTCAAAAAAAGGGATAAAGAGAAAAAACCCTACCGTGAAATAAATATCCAGAAAGAGATCTCCAGAGCAGAAAAGGAAGAGTCCCTCTGGAGGAAATGCAATTCCTGCCAGGAACTCCTGTACAGGAAAGAGGTCGAGCGCAACCGCCATGTCTGCCCCAAGTGCTTTTACCATTTCCCCATCTCCGTCGAGAACAGGATAGCGCTGACCTTCGACAGGGGCAGTTTCACCGAGTTCCATGAAAAGGTGGAACCCGTGGACTTCCTGAGGTTCAAAGACACGAAGCCGTACAGGACACGTCTTGCCGAGACACAGGAAGCGGCGAAGCGGCCCGACGCCCTGATGTGCGGCAGCGCGAAGATAGGCGGCATTCCCGTTCTCACCGCGATCTTCGATTTCAACTTCATGGGCGGCAGCCTGGGGAGCGTTGTGGGTGAAAAGATCACGCGGACCCTCGAGGAAGGGGCAAGACAGAAGACGCCGGTCATCCTCTTTTGCTCTTCCGGCGGCGCCAGGATGCAGGAAGGCATCATGTCGCTCATGCAGATGTCCAAGGTCTCCGGAGCCATCTATCACCTGAAGAGCAACGGGGTTCCCTATATAACGGTTCTCACCGACCCCACTCTCGGCGGTGTCTCGGCCAGTATGGGCATGCTTGGCGACATCATCATCGCCGAACCGAAGGCGATGATCGGTTTCGCGGGGGAAAGGGTGATCAAGGAAACGATCAAGGCCAAGCTGCCCCCGGGGTTTCAGCGGGCGGAATATCTCCTGGAGCATGGAATGATCGATATGATCTCCTCCCGTAAAGAGCTGAAACAGACACTGCACACGCTGCTGTCCCTGATCACATGAATGATGACCGTTATGCAAGCTCGCTGGAATACCTTTCTGGCCTCGAGAGATTCGGCTCCGTTTTCGGACTTGAGAACATAGGCCGGCTTCTCGGAACTATAGGCGACCCCCACAGGTCCTTGAGGACGGTCCACGTGGCGGGGACGAACGGCAAGGGGTCCGTTGCCACGATGGTTTCCTGCATACTCAGGGAAGCGGGATACCGTGTCGGAAAGTACACGTCGCCCCACCTGGTTTCCTTTACGGAGCGCATCACCGTCAACGAGGAAGAGATCACGGAGGATGAGGTGGCCTCTCTCACGGAGCACATCCGTGACAGGGTCCATCGAGACGGGTCGAGTCCCTTTTATACCTACTTCGATTTCACGACGGCCCTGGCCTTCGAGCATTTCCGGAGGGAGAAGGTCGATATGGCCGTCGTGGAGACGGGCCTCGGCGGAAGACTGGATTCCACGAATGTCATAGAACCGTTGACAACGGTTATCACCAATGTTGCCTTCGACCACATGAACGAACTGGGAGGGACCATTGGCAAGATCGCCGTCGAAAAGGCGGGGATCATCAAGAAAGGCGTCCCCCTTGTAACCGGTGCCCGGGGCAAGGCCCTCGAGGTGCTCGCCGATCGGGCACGGGAGCTTGGCAGTCCGATCCACGTGCTGGGAAAGGATTTCGTCTGCAGGAAAAAAGGTGACAGACGCTTCTCCTACCGGGGGATCGGGTGGGATTGCGATGATATTGCCCTCAATCTTGAGGGGGACCATCAGATCTCGAACGCTGCCCTCGCGCTGTGTGCGATCGAATCGCTCGCGCGGGCCGGGTTTCGCGCCGGCGAGGAGCACGTGAGAGAGGCGCTGGCTTCGGTGAGATGGCAGGGACGGCTGGAGACTGTGCACGAGCGGCCGCTCGTCATCCTCGACGGGGCCCACAACCTTTCCGGCGTACGCGCGTTGACGAGGTTTCTCCGCTCCCGCTACGGGGACCGCAGGAAGGTCCTCGTTTTCGGTGTCATGCGTGACAAGCAGTACGGAAGGATGCTCGAGGCCATGAACGGCTGCGTGGATCTCGCCATACTCACGCAGCCGAAGACGGAGCGTGCCCTCGAGGCTGAAAGTATGAAGGGTTTCGCAGACAATCCCATCGTCACGACGGATACGAAAAGCGCCCTCAGGAAGGCGCGGCAGCTTGCCGGGGACAGGGACCTCATCCTTGTCACGGGCTCATTTTATACGATCGGAGAGGCCAAACGGGCCGTCAATGAGATATTCTAGGATCCTTGTCATAGCGATGATGTTTGTCTTGTTCCTTCCCTTTGTATCCCGGGGACAGCAGATCGGTGTCCGCGGCGGAGACGCGAAGGGCCCGGTGGAGATTATCGCCGACCAGGTAGAGCATGACCGGGCGGCGAATACATATACCGCTCGCGGAAACGTCGAGGTCAGGGAAACGACGCGCACCCTCTTTGCGGACTATGTTTTTCTCGATGACAACACCCGTGACGTCACCGCTGAAGGCAATGTCATCTACGAAGATCTGGGGGACCGGATCGAATGTGAGTGGATGCAGCTTAACCTCGAGACCAAGAAGGGGACCCTGGAGAAGGCGAGGGTCTTCATAAAGACAGGCAACGTCTATATCAACGGCAACGAGATCGAGAAGACCGGGGAATCCCAGTACAAGATCAAGAAAGGAAAGTTCACCACCTGCGGCTGGGACAAGCCGGAGTGGACGTTCACCTCCGACGAGGTGGACATCACCGTGGAAGGGTACGCGAAGACGAGATCCACCACCTTCCATATCCTTGGCGTCCCCGTGTTCTACATTCCCTGGGGGGTATTCCCCGTCAAGTCGGAGAGACAATCGGGATTTCTGGTACCCGAGATGGCGCTCTCGTCGTCGGATGGGGCCAAGTTCAAGCTGTCCTATTTCTGGGCCATTGCGAAGGACAAGGACGCCACGATGTCTGCCGAGTACATCGAGAAAAGGGGTGTCAACTTCGGTACCCAGTTCCGGTACGCCTTGAGGGAGGATCTCAGCGGGGAACTGGAAGGGAACGTGATCGACGACAGCGATTACGGGCACACGCGATACCAGGTGAAGGCAAAGCACCAGCAGGTCTTCTTCAAGGACCTTCAGTTCAAGGCCAGCATATGGCACGTTTTCGACAACGATTACCTCAAGGATTTCGGGCAGTCCATCCAGGAACGCAGCGAGAGTCAGCTGAAGTCGACGGTCTTTGTAGAGAAGCCCCTGCCCCGGTCGCTGCTCACCGGAGGGGTCACGCAGTTCAGGAACCTCCTCATGAGGGATAACGGCACATTGTTCCAGTATTATCCCGAGGTGACCTACTTCACCGAGTACATACCGGTGTTCGGCGGGAGGATGTACCTCGATCTCAACAGCTCTCTCACCAATTTCTATCGCGACACGGGAGGAACCTACACACGCCTCGCCGTCGATCCCTCGTTGAAGCTGCCATACTCCTTCAAGGGGCTGAACACGGTTCTCAGCGGCACGCTCTACGAGACGGGCTATGCGGTGAACCGGAGCGAGGGCACGGAAGGCAACAGCAACTATCGCCAGACCTTTCGCCTTGACGGCGACGCCAACATGCAGTTCATGCGGGGTTACAATACCGGGTGGTCCTGGCTTGAATCGATGCAAAGCGTGGTGAGACCGAATGTCCGGTACACCTTCATCCCCAGTACCGGCTACAAGAGCTCGCCGAAGATAGACGCCTACGACAAGATCAACCAGACGAACGCGATCACCTATTCGATCAATCATTATCTTTACGATACTTCAGGGGAGACCGGTTTCAGACGGGAGATGTCTTTTTTCGAGGTGTCCCAGACCTATGGCATCTCTGGCAACCTCGAAGAGTCGGAGCTTTACAAGGGTTCGGGGGCGCGTTTTTCCGATATCGACCTGAAATTCAGCCTGTCGCCGCTAGACTATCTCAGCTTTGCGCATGAGAGCGTTTTCAGTGTCTACGGGCAAGGGGCGAAGACGGTGAGGAACACCATATCGTACCTGATCCCCGGGGTCTACAGCGCTGTCGTGGCGCACAACTACAATTCGGAGCTTAACAACGATATCTTCGTGGAGATGTTCGCCGCGTACTGGGTTTTTGAAGGGGGCTACAACATACGGTACACGTTCATGGAAAAGGACTGGATCGACACGGAGTATCACCTGAGATACAAACCGGGCTGCTGGTCCGTGGTGCTGTCGCTGTCGCAGACCAAGAGGCCGAGGGACACGAGCTTCAAGCTCTCCTTCGACCTCACGGGCATCACGTCCCGGTAGAAGGAGGAAGGTTAACATGAAGGGCATCATACTGGCAGGCGGTCTGGGATCGCGCCTCGCGCCTCTCACACGGATAACGAACAAGCATCTTCTGCCCGTGCACAACAAGCCCATGATCTACTATCCCATAGAGACCCTCATCAACGCGGGCATAACGGACATCATGATAGTGACAGGCGGTAATCACGCAGGGGATTTCCTGCGTCTCATGGGGAATGGAAAGGATTTCGGGCTCAAGCATCTCAACTACACCTACCAGGAAGGGGAAGGCGGTATCGCCGACGCCCTGTCGCTGGCGGAGTATTTTGCCGACGGGGAACCGGTCTGCGTTGTTCTTGGCGACAACATCATTGAACGGAACATCATCAAAGCTGTTCGGGACTTCGAAAGACAGGGGAAGGGGGCGAAGATCATGCTCAAGGAAGTCCCCGATCCCGAGAGGTTCGGCGTCGCCGAGATCACTGACGGCAGGCTCGTCACCATCGTGGAGAAACCGAAGAGTCCGCGGAGCAACCTTGCCGTCATCGGTATCTATCTTTACGACGCATCTGTTTTCGACATCGTGAAGACCTTGAAACCCTCCGAGCGGGGCGAGCTTGAGATCACCGACGTGAACAACGCCTATGTAAGGAACGGCACGATGACCTGGGAGATGCTCGACGGC
>MVQQ01000055.1 GCA_002067555.1 Syntrophorhabdus sp. PtaB.Bin184 | reverse complement strand
TCGACGGCGGAGGAGCTCTCAAGCCAGGCGGTCCAGCTCCAGGACATCATCGGCTTCTTCAGGACAGGCAACGAGAACAAGAGGGCGAAGAGGCAGGTTGTCGCCCACAAGCAGGAGAAGAAGACCGCCGTGGCCAAGGAGCCCCCGCGCCAGATCGCGGCGGTGAAGAAGTCCGCCTCGAACGGCAACGGCACGGGTGACGGCGTCACCCTCGACATGGGCGGCAGCGACAGGTTCGACGAGGAGTTCGAGAGGTTCTAGGGAGGAGAAGGACATGAGCGTGTCTTCAATAAACGGTACACGGCAGTATCTCACCTTCCAGCTCGGCGAGGAGATCTTCGCGATCGATGTGGCGAACGTGCGGGAGATACTGGAGTTCAACAGCGTGACGCGGGTTCCGAAGAGCCCCGAGTACATGCGGGGAGTCATAAACCTGAGGGGCAGCGTGGTCCCCGTCTTCGACATGCGCCTCAAGTTCGGCATGGACAGGACGGAGAGGACGATCAACACCTGCATCGTCGTCGTCGAGGTCTCCTACGAGGGTGAGGACATCATCATCGGTGCCCTCGTCGACTCCGTGCAGGAGGTCTTCGAGCTCGAGGCGGACCAGATAGAGCCCGCCCCGAAGATAGGTACCCACCTGAGGACGGAGTTCATCAGGGGGATGGGCAAGAAGGATGAGACCTTCATCATCATCCTCGACATCGACAAGGTCTTCTCCATAGAGGAGATAACCTCCATCCAGGAGATGGGGGAGGAAAAGGCGGCTGCGACCGCCTGACGGCGGATGCAGCCTGCTTGAACCGCTTGAACCGCTTGAGCGGGAAAGGCAAAGGATAAGAGACAAGAGCACGGCCCGGCCCCCCGGATGACAACCGGGAGCCGGGCCGTGCTCTTTTGTCTTTTTCTTTCAACGTTCAAGCGGTTCAAGCGGTTCAAGCGGTTGCAACGGTCTTTTCGTCTGTAGGACTATTCTGACATTATTATGGGAAGATTCTTACGCAGGAATGGGCGAAAAACGGGTAAGCCGAGATCGGTAACTGGCGACAAAAGGAGTATGTCAGTAAAACTACGCCGGGAGGAATCGAAGAATGGATAGCAAGGTCGAACACACGGAAAATGGTATTACCCTGACGCTCTACGGCGATGCGACCATCCAGAACGCAGTGGATCTCAAGGGTGTCCTTGCACGGGAGATCGGCAGTGGTGACAACCTCACGGTTGACCTTGCCTACGTCACCGATTGCGATGTCTCCCTCTTTCAACTCCTCTGCGCTGCCCACAGGAGATCGGTCAGCGAGGGAAAGGCGATGCAGATAAGCAATTGCTCGCCTGCGGTCTCCCGGGTCATCTCATCAGGTGGCCTTAAGCGCGATCTCGGATGCATGCCGGAGGCGCACGACAGCTGTTTCTGGCAGAGAAAGGACGATGAGGTGACAAAATGATCGACAATCACGCGCAGACTTTCATTGAGGAGGCCTTCGAGCTCCTTTCCGACCTTGAGGCGGCACTTCTGGAACTTGAAGAAAACCCCTCCGATACGGAACTCATAGGCAGGGTGTTCCGGGCGCTCCACACGATAAAGGGTTCCGGTGCCATGTTCGGTTTCGACAACGTGGCCCAGTTCACCCACACGATAGAAACGGTTTTCGATGACGTACGGGAAGGAAAGCTCCCCGTGACCGAAGAGCTCGTGAGCCTCACGCTCAAGGCCAGGGACCTCATACGTCTCATGATAGAAGCCCCCTCCGACGAAGCCTCTTTGCCGCAGGATACACAAACACTGATAGATTCCTTTCGCCGCATTGCCGACGGAGGGAATCTCCAACAAACCCCCACCCAAAACCCAAACACAGATTCACAGGCGCAAGAGGCTTCGTCGTCACCCCAACAGAGACCGGAGTGCACGTACCGGATACGGTTCTCCCCCTCGGCGGACATATTCCTGACAGGGACGAACCCACTCCTTTTGATCAGAGAGCTCCAGTTCCTTGGCGAGTGCAACGTCTTCGCAGATCTCGACCACATTCCTGCCCTCGATGAGATCGATCCCGAGAGATGTTTCGTCTCCTGGGACATCATCCTCACAACGGACAGGGGTCTCGACGCAATAAAGGACGTCTTCATCTTCCTGGATGAGTCCAGCACGATCGACATCACCATGATAGACAGCGAGGATTCTTCCCTCATGGTGAAGGAGGAAACGAAGAAGATCGGTGAGATCCTCGTCGAGAGACATGACATCAAGAGCGAGGAACTCGTACGGACCCTCTCGGAAAAGAAGAAGATCGGTGAGATCCTCGTCGACAAGGGCCTTGTATCGCAGGCCAAAGTGGAGGCGGCCCTCATCGAGCAGGAACACCTGAAGAAGGTCAAGAAGACTCCGAGGAGAGAGGAGGAGGCGGCATCGAGCATCCGCGTTCCCGCGGAAAAGCTCGACACGCTCGTCAACCTCGTCGGGGAACTCGTCACCGTACAGGCACGGCTCACCCAAATGGCGTCGATGCTCGACAATCCCGAAATGGTATCGATAGCCGAGGAGGTCGAGCGCCTGACCGGCGACCTCAGGGACAACACCCTCAATATCAGGATGCTCCCCATCGGGACGACCTTCGGAAGGTTCAAGAGACTCGTGCGCGACCTTTCCCAGGAACTGGGCAGGGAGGTGGAGATGACGACGGAAGGCGCCGAGACGGAGCTCGACAAGACCGTCATCGAAAGGCTCAACGATCCGCTCGTCCACCTCATCCGCAATTCCATTGACCACGGCATCGAGCCCCCGGACGTGCGCGAATCCGTGGGTAAGCCGAGGGCGGGCATGCTCCACATAGCGGCTCGCCATTCCGGCGCCTACGTCCTCATCGAGATAACAGACGACGGGGCGGGCATCGACAAGGAAGTGATACGCAGGAAGGCCATCGAGAAGGGCCTCATCGGTCCCGATACGGAGCTGCAGGACAAGGAGATATTTTCCCTCATCTTCGCCCCCGGCTTCTCCACCTCGGAGAAGATTACGAACGTCTCCGGCAGGGGCGTCGGAATGGATGTGGTCAAGAGGACCATTGACAACCTGAGGGGCTCCGTCGAGATAAGCTCCGAGAAGGGAGAAGGAACGACGGTCACCCTGAAGCTGCCCCTCACGCTTGCCATCATCGAGGGACTCCTCGTGGAGATAGACAGGCAGTTCTTCATACTTCCCCTCACCATCGTCCAAGAGTGCGTCGAGCTCTCCCGGGCCGATGTCGACAAGTCCCACGGCAGGGACATAGCGAACATACGGGGGGAGATCGTCCCCTACATCCGCCTGCGGGAATCCTTCGCTATCGAGGGGAAAAGGCCCGACATAGAGCAGATCGTCATCACCGAGGTCGAGCGCAACAGGATAGGACTTGTCGTCGACAACGTCATCGGGGAGCACCAGACGGTCATCAAGTCCCTCGGCAAGGTTTACAGGAACATCGAGGGAGTATCGGGAGCCACGATCCTCGGAGACGGCACGGTGGCCCTTATCATGGACGTGGCGAAGCTCACCGACTCGGCTTATGTCACGGCAGGGTTAGCGATGGCAAGCTGATCATGAATATATACCCCGTGCTTGCATCGCGACAGGCGATCTTCCGGGTTATCGACATACTCATCCCAATCACGGCATGCGGTTCATGGACCCGCAGCCAAAAGGAGGTTCTTTCATGAAAGGGTTTCAGAACTGGTCCATCGGTACGAAGGTAATGAGCATCTCAATACTCACAATTGTCATCGTTCTCGCGGGTATGATCTTCTATCTCATCCCCATGGTGAAAGACAAGCTGATGGGCGAGAAGAAGGTGGCCTTGAAAGACCATGTGGACATCGTATACTCCATGGTTAACCTTTATGAGAAAAAGGCACAGGCAGGCGAGTTGAAGCCCGAGGAGGCAAAACAACAGGCCCTGGCGAACATGAAGGCCGTCCGTTATGCCGGCGACGAATACTTCTTTGTTATCGACGGCAACATGAAAATGGTCATGCACTCCGTCAAACCCGAGATGAATGGCAGCGACAGGACCAATGATAAGGACTCCACAGGAAAATACTTTTCCCGCGAGATGGTCCAGATGGGCAAGGAAAAAGGAGAAGGCTTCGTCTCCTACCTGTGGCCCAAGGGCGGCGGTAGCGTCCCCGTTCCCAAAATCACATTCGTCAAGTACAACAAACAGTGGGATTGGGCAATCGCAAGCGGCATCTACGTCGACGACGTCGCGGCTGAGACGAACAAGATCCAGTGGCAGGTCATCATAGCGACCGTCGTCTGCGCCATCGTCATCCTCTGCATCGCCTTCTTCGTCTCCCGCAAGGTGAAGAACGCCCTCAATGACGCGGTCCACGTGGCCAACGATCTCTCCGAGGGCAACCTCACCGTCGATGTGGAGATAAAGAGCGAGGACGAGACGGGCAAGCTCCTTCGGGCCATGAAGAACATGGTGGAGAAGCTCCGGGAGGTCGTCGAGGGCGTCAGCTCCGCCTCGGACAACGTGGCGGCGGCAAGCCAGCAGATGAGCTCCGGCTCCCAGCAGGTGTCGGAGGGAGCAACCGTCCAGGCCGCATCGGCGGAAGAGGTCTCCTCCTCCATGGAAGAGATGTCCTCCAACATCAAGCAGAACGCCGACAACGCCCAG
>MVQQ01000054.1 GCA_002067555.1 Syntrophorhabdus sp. PtaB.Bin184 | reverse complement strand
CTTCTCCTGGAGGACCCTCAGGAGCTTGACCTGGAGGTTGAAGCTCATGTCGCCGATCTCATCGAGAAAGATCGAGCCACCCGCCGCGAGCTCGAACCTGCCGAGGCGGGTATTGACGGCACCCGTGAAAGCGCCCTTCTCATAGCCGAAAAGCTCGCTTTCCAGGAGGGTCTCCGGTATGGCTCCACAATTCACCACGACGAGGGGGTTGTCCCTCTTGGACGAATTGTAGTGGATGGCCCTCGCCACCACCTCCTTGCCCACGCCGCTCTCACCGGTGATGAGCACCGTGGCGCTGGTGTCGGCCACGCGCTCGATCATCTCGAAGACCTTCTGCATGGGAAAGCTCACCCCGATGATGTTCTCGAACCTGTACTTGTCCTTGAGCGCCGACCTCAGGATGGTGTTCTCCCGGACCATCTTGTTCTCCGAATACCGCCTCAGGAGATTCGCCTTGAGCGTGAGCCCCTTGGGAATGTTGTCACTCTTGAGGAGATTGAAGTAGTACATGGCCGAGTCCACTGTCGCGAGGACCTCTTCGAACTTGAAGGGTTTGAGAATATAGTCGAAGGCGCCGCACCGCATGGCGCTGATGGCGCTTTCCATGCTGCCGTAGCCGGTCATGACGATGCCGAGGGTATCGAGGTATTCCTTCTGGATGAAGTTGATAAGCTGGAGCCCGTCGACCTTGGGCATCATGAGGTCCGTTATCAGGACGTGGTACCCGTTGTTCTTCAGGGCCGAAAGGGCCTTTCTGCTGTCAATGTAAGGCTCGACGGCATACCCGTTGGCTGTGAGAAACTCACCGAGCATGGAGAGGATATTCTCCTCATCCTCAACAATGATGACCCTTCCTTTTTCCATCCCTATTTCGTTGTCCGTTTGTCGATTATGATCGACTGGTTCTTGAGCATGTCCCAGGCGCGGTCCCTGTCGCGCTCTTCCTCCTGCCTCGCTCTTTCGCGCGATTCGTCGGAACCGACAGACCAGGTCGTGCCTTCTTTGTCCTTGACGATCTTGAGGTCATCGGAGGCAAGGCCGGCCGACCCCGCAAGGGTGATCACCAGAAAGGAGAGGACCGCTGTACCGTATCTCTTCATTGCGAGAGCCTCTTTGCACACGTAACTAATGGTATCGCTCTGAACATACCAATATATATAGCCAATTTTTTGGGATAAAGTAAGAAAAAAATAGCGCCTTCCCGGCCAGGGAGATGAGTTGCAGAACAAGTACCTGCGACAATGCTGACAATGCACTTACGAAACGGCAGTCCTTGCCGAAACCGGGAAAATAGGCACATCGCGCTGACATTGTGATATCCCGAGTTAAGGACTTGACACATTTGCCGATAACGGTATAAGGTTTGCAAATCTAGGGACATGGCACTATGAAACTGAAGCGTCTCAAGAAAAAATACATGACGTCCGTTACCATCCTGGTCGTCCCTCACTCCAAGTCCCAGCCCCTCAAACTGAGGCTGCCGGTGGCGGGTCTTCTGGCCTGCATGGCCCTGGCGGTCGTCGGGGCCGTGTATATCACGATCGCCGGGGTCAAGACGGCGGAATACTACGTCATGAAGACCAGGCTCTCCTATTTCACGAGGGAGTTCACCGCGCTCAAACAGAGCATCACCTCGCTCAAGGAAACCAACAACGAGCTTTCACGGCTCGTAGAGCTCAAATCGAAGAACGATATCCTCAAATCCGCCCAGTTCAGCGACTCGGGATCGATCAATATCGAGGCCATCAAGAAGGAGATGATGGAAACCATAGAGTCGGTGGCGGAGATCAAGAAGTACATCACCGAACAGAAGAACATCTATCTCGCGACTCCCCGGGGATGGCCCATGGAGGGGCAGATCAGTTCGGGTTTCGGAAGTCGTCATCATCCCGTCACGGGGGTACGGCAGCACCATTCGGGGCTTGACATCCGCGCTCCCCGGGGGACACCCGTCAAGGTCACCGCGGACGGCATCGTCACCTACTCGGGCTGGTCGGGAGGCAACGGCAATATCATCGTCGTCGAACACGGCCATGGCTTTTCCACCGCCTACGCGCACAACAAGGAAAACCTCGTCACCGTCGGTCAGAAGGTCAGGAAAGGACAGGACATCGCACTTACCGGTTCGACGGGCATGTCGACGGGTCCTCATCTCCACTACGAGGTGTGGAGGAACGGCAGGCCTGTCGATCCCGCTCACTATCTCAAGGACGGATAACAATGGCAAACAAGAAGCATGAAGCGGGGTCCCTGGAGACCCTCATAGGTCAGGACTCCATCATTCGGGGCGAGATAATCTCCAAGGGCGTCGTGAGGCTCGACGGCACCCTTGAAGGCAGCATCAAGGCCGACTACCTGATCCTGGGCAGATCGGGGTCCGTCAAGGGCGATATGGCGGCGCGGGAGATCGTCGTCGACGGCACCGTGGAGGGTGATCTCCAGGCTGAGGAACTCGTGGAGATAAACCCCGACGGCGCGGTGGAGGGCAACATACGCACCGCGAAGCTCATCATCACCGAAGGCGCTTTCTTCTCGGGAACCTCCTTCATGGAGAGACCCCGCAAGGTCGAAAAACAGGAAGAAGAAACCCGGGAACTGGATGAATCCTCCCGGGAAGAGGAACCCCCCGAGGAAAAGAAGACGCTCAAGAGGATCTTTTCCTTCTTCTGACACTCACTGTCAAAAAAGGCGACAGAAAAAGGGGACAAAGGTCAGGAACAGGGAATACCCCCGGCCACCATATCTGCCCCCTGGACCCTTCTTCCCCCCTGACCCCTCATTTATTTTGCCCTCTCCCCTTCCTCTTTACTTTCCGCATTGTAACGAGCATTCTCTTGTGCTATAAATTAAAAAATTCAGGCAACGTCTTTTATTGTGGTAAGGTTCTTGCATAGGTGCTGATGTGTGGATATGAATACTGAGGCATTACCTGAATATAACTAAACAAAAAGGAGAGTTTACCATGATAGGCGAAAAGAAGGCAGCAACCGATTTCGATGAAAAGGACATCACGACCATCGTTGCCGATGACCTCGAGATCAAGGGCACCATACGGTTCAAAACATCGGTCATGTTGAAAGGCGTGTTCGAGGGCGAGATATACTCGGAGGGCCTCCTTGTCGTCGGACCCACCGCGCGCGTGAACGCGAGCATCACGACCCAGACGCTGGTATCCCACGGGGAGATCACGGGAAACGTGATAGCAAACGAGCAGGTGACGCTCAAGAGCACCTCGATCCACAACGGT
>MVQQ01000053.1 GCA_002067555.1 Syntrophorhabdus sp. PtaB.Bin184 | reverse complement strand
CGCCCTCAAGGACGAGGAATGGATAGCCTTCTCCGCCATCCTGAGCCTGGGGAGGACGAAGAGCCCGAAGGCCGTTCCCCGGATCCTTGAGTTCTTCAGGGACAGCGGCGAAGAGCTTTCCGGTGTTGCCTGCGAGGTCCTGGTGGAATACGGTGACCATGCCGTGCTCGACGAGCTGTTCGATGTGATCAAGGGATGGGACAGGGAGAAGAGAAGCGTCTACCTCAGGATCATCCTCGAGAAGGGTGACGAGGAGACCTTTGAGAGGCTCAAGGAGAAGATAGGGGACGAGCTCTATGAGCATTTGCTCGGAAGCGCCGCCGAAAGGAGGGACCGTCCCGTCGAGATCGTGCGCATGCTTACGCACTTCAGGATCCCCGAGACCTGCGGGGTTGTTCTTGACATCCTCAAGGGGATGGATCCCGACGACGAGAACTATGGAACGGTGCTCGAGCTTTTCGCTTCCTTAAGTGAGATATGGGCGGCCGAGGCCGGCCGGTACATGGAGCGTGACGAGGCGAACCTCCTGCCCCTCGTCAGGGCCTGCCGGATGACGGGTGTAAAGGTCGGGGAGGCTGCGCTCCTCAGGCATTTCCTCACGGCACCCGTGGAGGTGAAGCGGGAGATCGTGATGAACGTTCCGGCGGTTGTGGAAGGAAGCGGGTGTTCCATCATCAAGGAGGCCCTGAAGGACACCGACGGCCATATCAAGGGCTTCGCGGTGGATGCCGTGGGCAATCTCAAGCTCACGAACCTCAAGGAGGACATCGTCCGCATCCTCAGGGAGGACTTTCACGACGTGAGGGTCAAGGCGTTGAGGGCCCTGATCCGGCTCGACCCCGCCATGGCTGTCGAGATGATCGCGGATTTCGTCAACGGGGGATCGGTGGACGACAAGAAGGTGTATCTTGCCTCCACAGGT
Source organism: Syntrophorhabdus sp. PtaB.Bin184 (assembly GCA_002067555.1). Taxonomy (GTDB): domain Bacteria; phylum Desulfobacterota; class Syntrophorhabdia; order Syntrophorhabdales; family Syntrophorhabdaceae; genus Delta-02. The sequence goes on along the minus strand of MVQQ01000053.1, from coordinate 1,904 downwards.
CTCATCGACGGACAGAGGAACCTGCCGTTCATCACCCGGCTCCTGAAAGATGAGGATGAAGGTGTGCGCAGAAGCACCATCGGCGTTCTCGGAGGTTTCGTCGACGACGAGAACTACATGGAGCTCCTTGAGGACACGCTCATGGGAGACGAGATACCCCACGAGGTGCTCAAGGTCGTCAAGGACAAGAGACTGAAACGTTTCAAGGAGAGGCTTGTCGGGATCTTTACGGACGAAAGCAGGGGGATGTGGACGCGGTACTACGCGCTGTCCGCGCTTGGGGCTTTCGAAGACCCGGCCCTTTTCGATATCTTCGTGAAGGGCCTCGGGGACGACAACGGTCTCATCACGATAGGGTGTATTCGGGCGCTGGCCGACCTCAACGACGAACGCGCGGTGGACCACATACGGCCGTATCTCATAAGCAGCAACGACGATATCAGGTCCGCGGCGGAGATGGTTGTCAGCAGAACGCAGAACGCATAGGAACCGGCCATGACCAGAGAAGAATTTACCGTCCTGAGAGACTTCATCTATGAGAAAACGGGCATATACTTCGCCGAAACGAAGACCTATCTCCTTGAGAGCAGGTTGACGAACAGGTTGAGCGAGCTGGGTCTCGGTTCCTTCGAAGACTATTACTACCATTTGAAATACGGCGCCGACAAGGCAAGGAATGAGCTCGCCAGGCTCTACGACGTGGTCACGACCAACGAAACGAGTTTCTTCCGCAACCCGCCGCAGCTCGACGCCTTCAAGATCATCGTGCAGAAAGCCTACATGAACGGCACGAGCCAGAGCTCTCCCATCCGCATATGGAGCGCGGCCTGTTCCACGGGTGAGGAGGCATACACGCTCGCCATCATGCTCATGGAGATGGCGGAGATCCATCGGGTCAGCGTTCCCTTCACCATCATCGCCACGGACATATCGAGCAAGGTCCTGGAATCGGCACGGAAGGCCGTTTTCAGCCAGTACAGTGTCCGCAACACCGATGAGGCGATCAAGAGAAAGTATTTTACAGAAGAGAACAATATGTATAAGCTGAAGGAAACGGTAAAAAAGAACGTTAAGATCGACTTCATGAACCTCATGGATGACGATGCGTACAGGCTGTACCGGCAGATGGATTTCATCTTCTGCAGGAACGTTCTCATCTACTTTGACGAGAAGATGAAGAAGAAGGTCGTGGACCATATGTACGAGTGCCTGAAGCCAAAGGGATTCCTGACGATCGGTCACGCGGAATCGCTTCACAACATCTCCCGGGCCTTCAAGCCGCTCGTGTTTCCCGGAACCATAGCGTATCAGAAAGGATGAAATATGAAGACGATACTCATCGTGGATGACTCGGCAACGATCAGGAAGCTCCTGGCGTATATCCTGAAGCGGAAGAACTATATCATCGCCGAGGCCGAGGACGGAATGGATGCCATGGAAAAGCTGAGCCACGTTCAGGTCGATCTCGTTATCGTGGACCTCAATATGCCCAACATGGACGGCATCGAGTTCGTGAAGAACCTGCGGGACAACTACTATTACATGGACACGCCCGTCATCATGCTCACCACGACGAAGGACGACAAGCTCAAGAAGGATGCTCTTGACGCAGGTGTCAACATGTTCCTCAACAAGCCGGTGCAACCAAATTTTCTCCTGTACAAGGTGGAAAGCCTTATGCAGGACGAGGAGGAATACAATGGATGATCAAGCTCTCCAGAGAGATGAGATGCAGGAAATCATCGATGAGTTCATAGCCGAGTCGAGTGAACTCATGGACAATGTCATCCAGGACATTGTCGTGATCGAGCAGAGCCAGGACGAGGAGGTCGTGAACAGCATCTTCCGGGCCGTTCACACTATCAAGGGAACGTCAAGCTTCCTGGGGTTCAATGCCCTGTCCC
>MVQQ01000052.1 GCA_002067555.1 Syntrophorhabdus sp. PtaB.Bin184 | reverse complement strand
GCAGCCTCGGTCTTCATTGTCGAAGTGTCGGGTCTTTCGGGCTTTTTCGCGGCGTTCGGCTCCTCGTTGACGGGAAGTCCCTTCTGCCCGGAGGCGACAGTGTCCGCAGTACCGTCCTGTCCGGTCGGCACTGAAAGCTGGGAAAGAACCGATGCGAGGCATCCCATGAGGTCCGGCACCCCTTTCATCTCTTTCTCCCGACCCTCCCCGCCGGCTTCGACGGCTTCGGTGTTCACCACGAAGGAATTCGTCAGCTCCACCTCATCGCCACCGGAGAGGATCTCGAGGATACCCTCAAGAAACTCCCTCACGGCGGCACGGTCGGCCTCGCTCATATCCGTCGCCTCGTCGGTGAAGACAGGTCCTCCCATCGCTGAGATGAGGGAAGAAACGAGGACCGGGATCTCCTCCGGATCCAGGCTCGCTGCAACGGGGCAAAGGGAGCTATCCGCCCCTTCCCCGCCTGCGGCCTTGCCGTCGTCCTTCGCGGCGCCCTCGGGCATCGCGGACAACAACAGGTTCACGTTCCCACCCATCTTCTGCGAAAGGATATCGAAGAAGGCATTCCTCTGCCCCTCGCTCGACACCCCCGCCTGCGCCTGCGGAAAAAGCTGCTTCCCCAGTCCCATCAGATTCGAAAACAGGCAATTCAAAAGCTGGTTTTCCATGCCCACCCCTAAAACAAATTCCATGCCACGACGGTCACAGTAATAATTTCGCCTAGTTACAAACTGCCAGCACCGACGGAGGCCCATCTTCCCGGGGAAATAATTTCCAGGAAGGGGAAATAATTTCCTACAAGGAGGGAAGACGGTTGCAGGATTCAGGTTCCAGGTTCCAGGTTTCAATGGTCAGGTAAAGGATCGCTGCAAAGGCTCCGGTCCTGCTGATCGTTTCAACGACCCTCTCCCCCCGTCATTCCGACGAAGGTCGGAATCCAGGAGGAACTCGCAGTAAGCGACCACCTGACACGCAAGCGTTCCACGACACCTCTTCATGTCGTGCCCTTAAGGGTGTTATCCTTTGTGTGCTTTCCGCTGCAAGAAGGCTTTTCCTGGATTCCGACCTTCGTCGGAATGACGCGGAAGGGGGAAGACGGTTGCAGGTTTCAGGTTTCAATGGCCAGGTAAGGGATCGCTGCAAAGGCTCCGGTCCTGTCTGTAGCTTTCCGTCTTGGTCTTTAACGTGAAACCCGGAACCTGGAACCTGGAACCGTCTTTACATTCTTTTGTCTTCGAGTCGTAAGGCCATTTCGTCGAGGAGTTTTTGTTCGCGGCGGTTTTCGCTTTTTCTGAAGGCCCTGTTTATCTTGTCCTCAAGCTTGCCGAGCATCTTGAGCTCCCTGGCGTATTCGTAGAGCTCGTGCTGGAGGAGGTCGATGGTCTCCTGCATGGATGCCTTCTCGCACAGAAGGCTCGATTTCTGGACGTCGAGGTAGTCGAGGTAGTCCTTGATGACGGCAAAGTCGTTGCCGGAGATCGACCTGGCGGAGAGCTTTGCATAGTTGTCATCGATCAGCCCGTCGACGGCGTTGATCTCCGCGCGGATGGCCGCCATCTTCACCGCAGCCTCTTCGACCTCGCGCTCCTTGTCCTTCCTGAGCTTCTCCTTGATCTCGATTATCCGGTCTATGCGCTTGCGATCCATCCTAACCCCGGTCGAAACCGCTTGAACCGCTTGAGCCGCTTGAACGATAACGAAACCCCTTCAGGCGAATCGTCGCTGCCACAACGGGAAGTACGTGAGTGCCATCTTGCGGGCTAAGCGATTTCGTTTCCTTCACGCTCAAGCGGTTGAAACGGTTCAAGCTGTTCAAGCGGTCTTTACACATAGAATAGGATTTTCATACTGTTCAGTGTCTCTTCCAGGGGGACGCGTTCGTCGACGCCTTGCTGGAGGAAGGTCCTGACCTTGTCTATCATGGAGATGGCATGGTCCACCTTCTGGTTGTTCCCCGGCGTGTAGGCCCCTATGTTGATGAGGTCCTCGGCCCGCTCGAACTCGGCGAGAATCTCGACTATCCGGCTCGCGTAATCCACCTGGTCTCCCGGGGCTATGTCCTTCATGAGCCTTGACACGCTGCGCAGGACATCGATGGGAGGGTAATGGTTGGCATCAGAGAGCTTCCTCGAAAGGACAACGTGACCGTCGAGGATCGACCGTGCCGAATCCGCTATGGGATCGTCAAGGTCATCACCTTCCACAAGGACGGTATATATGGCGGTCATGGTCCCGTTTCCCTCTCCGTTGCCCGCCCTCTCGAGGACCTTGGCCAGAAGCGAAAATACGCTCGGGGTATAGCCCTTCGATGTCGGCGGCTCCCCGATGGCGAGACCGATCTCGCGCTGCGCCATGCTGAAGCGTGTGAGCGAGTCCATGAGGAGGAGAACGTCGTTGCCCCTGTCCCGGAAATACTCTGCCAGGGCAATTGTGAGGAAGGCGCCCCTGACGCGTATGAGGGGCGGCTGGTCCGACGTCGCGACGACGACGACGGAGTTTTTGATCCCGTCACCCAGATCGCGCTCGATGAATTCCCTCACCTCGCGGCCGCGCTCGCCGATGAGACCGATGACGTTCACGTTCGCCTCGGTATGGCGCGCGATCATTCCCAAAAGGACACTCTTGCCCACCCCTGAACCGGCAAAGATCCCTATCCTCTGGCCCTTGCCGCACGTCAGGAGCCCGTTGATGCTGCGAATGCCAAGGTCGAGGGGTTCGGTGATGCGCTTCTTGCGCATGGGATTCACCGTTTCGCGATAGATGGGAACCGACTCGGTGCACTTGAGGGGGCCCTTTCCGTCCATGGGGTTCCCCAGACCGTCGATGACCCGGCCGAGAAGTCCCTCACCGGCGGCAATGTCGACGGTCTTTTTCCTGGAGAGTATCCTCGATCCTATGCCCACACCCCGTATATCGCCAAGGGGCATGAGAAGTGTCTTGCCTTCCTTGAAGCCCACCACCTCGGCGTCGATGGGAACAGTGCTGTCGACGGGATAGATGAGGGCCGAGTCACCCACGGAGGAGATGGGGCCCTTTCCCTCGATGACAAGGCCCACCACCTGGTTGACCTTTCCATAGACACGGTAAGGGTAAAGGTTCGACAGCATGTCCCTCGTCAGGGACAGGGTCCGGTCAATCGAATCTTCCATTGAGATACTCTTTTTTTAGCTCTTCCATCTGGACGGAGATCCGGCCATCTATGTCACCAAAGTTCGTCTCGATGACAAAACCCGGTTCGCGCATCGTATCGTCCCTGACGATCTTGAACTGCCCCAGCTCTGCCTCCGAAATGAGGTCCGCATCTTCGCCCCTCAAGCGGATCGTGGTTCCGCTGCGCTCCTCGCAGAGGGAGAGGGCCTTCCTGACCATCCTGAGGATCGCCTCGCGATGCTCCGTACATTCCCTGAGAATGATGGCCTCCGCGAAGACCAGGGCCAGTTCCGTGGAAAGGTTCTCAGCCCTCTTCACAAGTTCCTCCTTGAAGAGGGAAAGCTCCGCCATGAAACCGCCCAGCTTCTTGATCATGGGCTCCACCCTCTTCATGCCCATCTCGTGTCCCGCCTTTTCGCCCTGCGCGAAGGCCTCCTCGAAGATCCTGCGGGCCTCCTCCTCGATGTTGACCGTCGGAGCCGCCTCGGGAATACCCGTTTCTTCGGGGGTATGACCTTCCTCTTCATCGAAGAGCCTGATGAAATCGGAGGTTCTTTCCTCCGGCATCTCTCCGCCGAGGTCATGCAGGGTAAAGGTTTCCATTTCCTGGTCCTTCAAATGAACTCTTCATTTCCCCGGGAAAGAAAGATCTTGCCCTCGCTTTCCAGCTTCTTAGCGATCATGGCGATCTTCACCTGGGCCTTTTCAACGTCGGAGAGGCGCACGGGGCCCATGGCCTCAAGGTCTTCCTTGAGCATGGCCGCGGCACGTTCGGACATGTTGGAGTATATTTTTTCTTTCATGCTGTCGGAGGCACCCTTGAGGGCGATGCCGATGTCCTCGGACGAGACCTCTTTTAAAAGCACCTGGATGCTGCGGTCATCGAGATTGGCAAGGTCTTCGAAGGTGAACATGAGCTGCCGGATCTTCTCCGCCAGCTCGGGATTGGTCTCCTCGAGCCTGCCGAGAAGCTCCGATTCCAGGGTCCTGTCCATCTGGTTCAGTATGCTGGCCACCACTTCCACACCGCCGAGCTGCTTGCCTTCTGCGCCGCCCATGGTGCTTTCCAGCTGTTCCCGGATGACGCTCTCCACCTCGGAGAGGATCTTGAGGTCCACCTTTTCCAAGTTGGCCATGCGCACAACAACGTCCGCCTGCACCCTCTCAGGCAGACAGCTGATGGCGTCTCCCGCCTTCTTCGTCCCAAGGACCGAGAGAACGAGGGCCATCGTCTGAGGGTGTTCCTCCCGAATCACGTTCGCAAGGACCCTGGCGTCACAGCGTTTCAGGAACTCTCCGGGGACACCCTTCTTCGTGTCCAGGTTGCCAAGGAGCATCTCGGCCCTGTCCTCGTCGAAGCTCTTCTTGACGAGAAGC
>MVQQ01000051.1 GCA_002067555.1 Syntrophorhabdus sp. PtaB.Bin184 | reverse complement strand
GGGGAGTGGCGGCCGCCTATACTGGTGAGGCGCTCCCCGCAGCGTCGACCAGCCGGGACCGGTTCATGGCGGCCACGGTTGGGTGGTGGCTCGATCGGCTCGATCCGGACATCCGGATCGTGGTGATGGCCCACAACGCTCACATCCAGCGCACCCCCGTTGTCTATGGAGGCCAGACGCTGACGCTCCCTATGGGCCTCCATCTAGCCAGGTCCCTCGGCGCTGGCTATTTGGCCGTTGGCTTGACCAGCGGCGCCGGCCGCACCGCCGCGCTGATGCCCGCCCCCGATGCCGAACCGTATGGCTTTGCGATTGACGACATGGAACTCGCCCCGCCTGAGCCGGGCAGTATCGAAGCCGACTTCGAAGCCGCCGGCATCGGGTTGGCAGCGGCTAATCTGCGCGCCGCCCCAGGCGCATCGACCGGATCGGGGGTGCCAGACCGCGTTCGTATGGACTCCGGTTATATTGAGACCCCTGTCCTCCAAGCATTTGACGCCATCGTGCACGTCCCCCGGTCGACACTGGCTGGCGGCCTCTGGTTCTGAAAGGCGCAGCCGATTCCCTGGCTTGGCGGGTCTGCTTAGTTTAGAAAGTGGGGAAAATCCAATCATGCCCAATCGGGTAAGGGACGGGCTTTAGCCGCCCCTCTCCACGCACCACGCATGCGGGTCCGCACGTGGCGGTTCGAAGAAGTCATCGGGCCTCAGGCCGGATAGTGGATGCCAATCCACAGCGTGCGTAAAGAAACAAATCCCTGCTCTTCAAGATACTGTTTTGACAACCCGCAGTTGGTCGCGTACGTCTTGGCCAGATGCCAGTAGCCCTTCCGACTCAAGCCGGTAAGTATGGCCTGATACTTCGGAGAGCCACGCTTGATCAACTCGCCAATCCGCTTTCGCGCCCGGTCCCACTGTTTCAGGTACTCAAGCTGGTGGGGATTGGAGCTACTTTTGTAGTTCATAAGAACATTCAGAATAAAATCTCCTACGATATTATCGGAGCGGGAAAAGAACTCTCCGAATTCATCGATCGCTCCGAAAACGAGCCGGGCAGGTGTCACCTTTACAAAGCAAACCTCCATGTAACAAAGGACATCTTTACCCCGGAAGAGCTGGAAAGTGCTATCCGGATAGAAGACGAAGCAGTTGAGAGATTCACGAAAGCCATTGACGAAAAGATCCAAGACTAAACCAAGGCATAGCCTGTCTGTCAATTCAACAGTTGCCCCGGGTCTCCTCTACTTCAAGAATCTCCGTATCGCCGATCCTGTACCCCGAACATGACCAGGGAACGTGAAGACTTCATCGCGCTCGATGGCGTGACGATCGCTTACCGTTATCGTCATTCGAACCGCAAAACGCTCGGGATCTCCGTGCGTCCCGATCACCGTAGAATGTATCGATTATGTCATTGTCCACGAGCTGTGTCATTTCAAGTTCAAAGGTCACGGTCCTCGTTTCTGGAGCGCGGTGGGGCGGTTGCTGCCAGATTACAAAGAGCGGCGAAAGAAGTTGAAGATGTATGGGAGGTAAGGGACAGGCCGATGGTCGCCAGGTTTCGGATCTCCTTTCACATGGTCTGCTTCGTATAAGCGGGGGGTCGTGTCCGCGTACTAAGAAACAGGGCCTTGCACTCGGAGCACCCGGCTCCGCTTCCCTGATTTTCAAGCCTTAAGCAAGTCGTGTTCCATAGCTATCGCGACGGCTTGTGCTCTATTTACCGCCTTTAGCTTCTGCAAGGCGTTCTCCATGTGAAACTTCACGGTCTCTTCGCTCACCTTGAGAATGACAGAGGTCTCCCATCGGCTTTTGCCTTCCCTGGCCCATTTCAGGACTTCCGTTTCTCTCTGCGTCAGCTCTACGTCCTGTCCAAGTATGGTAAGAAATTCCATCAAACGGCCCACGGATACCGATACTGGACGGCACCGCATCAATGCCGACATCTGCGCCTGCGTGGTGCCAAGAAGTTTTGCAGCCTCAGTTTGCGTCAATCCACGTGCTTTCAGGGGCCGGTAAATCTCTACCGTCAGCTTGGCCTTGACGAGCTCCTGTTCTGAATTAGGGAAGCCCAGGTCGGCAAAACCATTGCCGCTGCTTTTCTCAGACCTCTTTTTCATTCGGCTGCGTCACGTTACTATCGGCTGAAGCGTTCTGATCTTGCCTTTTCAAAAGCTGTTTCAAGTTCTGGACTGAGTATTGGCCATCGATCCTCGCAGCCCTTGCAGTGAGCCGTACCTCGTGGATGACCCAAACCGAAAGCTGCTTCGATGGTACCGTCCGGATGGATTTTCGAAAGATAGATTCTCGGACAACGACGACACTGAAGAAAAACGGCTCCGTTGTCCAGCGAATTGAAATCGCCGCCCTCTGCCCGGAGAAAAGGATAGACAACATAGTCGCCCGGCCAAGGACTTCCTGATACGATAAGCACATGCTTTTTGGACAGGTCCTTAGTAGCCGAGCTTTCGAGGTCGCTTCTTCTTCGGGCCTCGCTCCCTTTATTTCAACAAAAGCGTTCCAGTCGAGAAGAATGAAATCCGGCAAATACCAGACACCATTCAAATCATATCCTTCATCTTCATACCTATACGGCAAGCCAACGGTATCAAAGAACACCGCCCATCTGGCCTTCAAGCGCGATCTAAATCCATATCATCAGGCGACCTTGGGGCTCAGCCTGGCTACAGCAATCTTGTCTGCTCTCTTCCGGACCTGTGCCAGGTCATAATTGACCTGCATGCGTAGCCAGGTGTCGGCCGTGCTTCCAAAAGCCTTCTCAAAGCGGACTGCCATTTCAGGCGTCACATTGCTGCGCCCCGCGATTACGTTATGAAGCTGCTGACGGGTAACACCTATTCCCCTCGCTGCTTCAGCGACGCTCAGGCCGAGGTCTTCAAGGCACTCCGCCACCAGAGCGCCGGGATGTACGGGATTCTTCATCTCCATGGTTTGTACCTCCTTCTAGTGATAATCGATAAAATCAACGTCCAAGGCGTCCCCACCTTGAAAACGAAAGATGATTCGCCAATTCGCCCGGACCGTTACCGCAAAAAAGCCCTTCATGTTACCCTTGAGCGGATGTAGTCGAAATGTCGGTACGTCCATTCCCTCAACGGTGGACGCCGCTTGCAGGGTAGAGAGAATAAGCCTGATTCGGTTCAGCATATCCGTCGGCAGTTTCTTGCCGTCGTCTTCCTCGAAAAAGAGCTGCAGGCCCTTGTGGCGGAAATTCCCGATCATTAACGATAGTGTAAACTGTAAATTGACGTTTTACAAGTCCTTTCTAATAGGAGCGTGCAATATCATGTTTGACATAGCACACAGATTCTGCAAACATCGGACAAATGTCGACCAAGAAGTTGGGAATAATGACAATGCATTAGCGACGGGGTAGCGGTACGAGCGGAAGCGTATGACGGCAGGAGCAGTCTGAATTCTAAAATTTTCCTACAGTCTAAGGCGGCATCGAGGTCTCCACCCTTGACAAATAAGACAAATGTCTGTTATTAGTAGAGGAGACAGACAAAGAAACCAGGGCCTCGCGGACAACGGTCCGGCGCACCCGCCCGTAAGGCTTGCCGGGGACAGGCCGGGACGTGAGAGCACACCTGGATGGAGGGGATCGAACATGGCGTATACACGGGAAGGAGAGACCAGAGAGAAAGTCTTTCAGTTTATGCGGGAGCGAATCCTGGCCGGACGGCCTCCGACGGTGCGGGAGGTACAGGAAGCCTTCGGGTTCCACGCGGTGGAGACGGCCCGCCACCACCTGGAGAACCTCGTTGTTGAAGGAAAGCTCAGGCAAGAGACCGGAAAGGCCAGGGGCTACTCCCTGCCCGAAGCCAGGGGTCTTTTGTATGTCCCCCTTCTCGGCCGGGTGCAGGCAGGACCTCTCACGACTGCGGTTGAGGAGCCTGAAGGATATGTCCCTGTTATGCAGGAGCGGGCCCGGGGAGAACTGTTTGCCCTTCGCGTCCGGGGGGAGAGCATGAAGGATGCGGGGATCCTTCCCGGCGACATCGCCATCGTCCGCCGCCAACCCCGTGCGGATTCCGGGGATATCGTCGTGGCCCTCGTGGAAGACGAGGCCACGGTCAAGAGACTGCGCCTGAACCGTAAACGCATCGAGCTCCACGCGGAGAATCCGGACTTCCCGCCGATCATCCCGCCGCCCGGCGAGGTGATCATTCTGGGCAAGGTGATCGAAACCCGGCGTTATTACGAATTGGTGGCACAAAGCTGAAAAGGAAATAAAACAAAAGCTTATCGCGGACCAAACAACAGTCCGTGAGGCAAGTTTTGATGGAGGAAATGAGCCGTGAACAGCACCATGCGCGCACACCTCGGGCTCAAGACGGGCCTGGATTTTTCAGGAAGCCCTGTTGAGGCGGACCGCACCGGAAAGGGTATTAACCTCCCCTTTTCCGAGCTGACGGGAAGGCTCACAGAGCTCTCCGGCCAGGGAAGCCACGCCAACCTCACCCTGGCCTGTGATTTCGTTTTCGACGCACAAAAAGAAGGAGAGACAACGGTCTGGGTCACCGGGAAGGAGAGCAGCTTCTACCCGCCAGACGCGACAGAAAGAGGTATCGACCTCTCAGCCCTCGCGGTGGTCCGCTGTCCCGACAGGCGCGATTGCGCCCGCGTGGCTGATCGCCTCGCCCGTTCCGGAGCCTTCGGGCTTTTGATCATCGACCTCGGTGCGAAGGGGGATGTCTCCCCTCCTCTGCAATCCCACCTCGCGGGCCTTGCCCGCACCCACCACATGGCAGTGATCTTTCTGACTGAAAAGCCCGATGATGCACCTTCTCTGGGATCGCTCGTATCGCTCCGCGGCCGCACGTTAAGCCGCAGGATGGAAGCAGGGCTGTTCACTTGCACCTTCAAGACCCTCAAGGACAAACGCCGGGCCCCCGGCTGGATACGTGAGGGGGTGTACCATGGAACGCCTGGCCTGTGTTGACCTCCCCGAATTCCCCCTTCAGCTTCTCTTGTCATGGCATCCCGAGTGGAAAGGGCTTCCTGCGGCGGTGGTGGCGCAGGTGAAATTCTCTGGGTAAGCCCCGAGGCGAGAGCCGCCGGGGTCCTGCCGGGGATGCGCTACGCGGAAGGCTTGAGCCTCGCAACAAGCCTCCGGGCATCGGAAGTACCCGCCGGGAAGGTGCGTGCCGAGATCACTGGGCTGGCCGACCTCCTTCGCCGTTTCTCTCCCGACGTGGAAGTCTCGGAAGAGGAGCCGGGGGTGTTCTGGGTCAACGCAGCCGGACTTTTGGAGCTCTTTTCATCTCTCGACCTCTGGGTGCACAAGGTCCATAGGGCACTCATTGGTGGGGGATGGCGGGCTTCCGTGGTAGTAGGGTTTCGGCGCTTCGCCGTCTATGCCGTGGCGAGAGGCCGGGAGGGTGTCCTGGTGCTCGCGTCGCCGGACGAAGAAGAGGCGGCGCTACAGAAGGTCCACTTATCCATCCTGGCCGTTGATCCTCATCTGAGAGATACGCTCGCGAAGCTCGGCATCCATACCCTGGGAGAGTTCATGCGACTCCCGGCCCCGGCAGTAAGACGCCGGTTCGGCGATGAGGCGGCCCGCCTCCACGCCCTCGCCCAGGGAGAGGTCTTTGACCCCCTTGCCCCGGTCTTTCCCGCTGAGTCGATAGCCTGTACGATTGTTCTCGATGCCCCGGAAGGGAACAGCGTGCGTCTCCTCTTTGTGATTCAGGAGCACCTTCATTCCCTCCTCCCCAGGCTGGCTGAACAGGGGGAGGCCCTCCGGGAGCTGGAGATCCGCTTTCTCTTGGAACGGCAAAAGGACCGTACGGACCGGATCAGGCCCGCTGAGGCCACCCTGGATGAGACATTGATTCTGGACCTTCTGCGGCTCAGGCTGGAAGGATTCCCCCTTACGGCGCCCGCCAGGGAGATTGGTCTTACGGCCCATGGGGCGCCGGCATCAACGGGACAGGTCAGGCTCTTCCTGAAGGCACCCCGGCGCGACCTCGCGGCGGCAAATCGCGCCCTGGCCCGGATACGGGCAGAACTGGGAGAAGAAACGGTGGTGCGGGCGAAACTCTTGGAGGGGCACCTGCCCGAGGAACGTTTCACCTGGGAGCCCCTTCTGCATCTACCTAAGGCTCACCCGGACCCGGAAGGAAGGCCCGTACTGGTCCGGCGCCTCTGCTCATGGCACGCCTCCCTGGGAAGGCCTCAACGCGGACGGGTAGTACGTGCGTGTGGTCCCTATATCCTCTCCGACGGCTGGTGGCAAACCCCCGGCGGATACCCTATCCATCGGCGCTACTATTTCCTGGAGACACTGGGTGGCGCTTTGCTTTGGGTCTATTACGACAGCCTGCGGCAACGGTGGTTTCTGCAGGGGCAGGTGGAATAAATGGACTCTTACACTCCCTTATGGGTCAAAAGCTACCATTCCTTCCTTGAGGGGGCGAGCAGCCCTGAAGAGCTGGTGGAAGAGGCAAAGAAGCTTGGCCTCTCGAGCCTCGCCCTCACGGACCGGGACGGCGTCCACGGCGTGGTGCGGGCCCATGTGAAGGCAAACGAAATCGGGATCCATCTTATCATCGGCAGCCAGGTAGCCGTGGGAGAAACGGAAGGAATGGGTCGAATAAGACTCGTCGGATCCGTAACGCCTTCCCCCTCCACGATACTGCTCCTTGCCATGGACCGAACCGGCTACGCCAATCTTTGCCGTCTCCTCACCAAAGGCCGTCTCCGTTCAGCGAAAGGAGAGAGTCTCGTGAACTGGCGGGAGGTGTGCGAACATACCGACGGGCTTATCGCTCTGTGGGGTGGTGAAGGGAGCCTGATCGCAGGGGACGCCGATCCTGCCCCTATAATAAGGCTCTTGAACGATGCCTTCGGTGACCGCCTTTACGCTTCGATCGACCGCCATTACAGGGCCGAGGAGCGGGAGGCGGAGGCTCGCACGGCCATGCGCGCCCGTCGCTACGGCCTCCCTTTGGTGGCCGCGGCTGAGGTCCTTTACCACACAAGGGCCAGGCGTCCCCTCCAGGACGTACTCACCTGCATTCGACACGGGGTTACCCTGCCCATGGCCGGCCGCCGGCTCAAGGCCAACGAGGAATACGACCTGTTGTTGCCCTCTGCCTTCCAGAGTCTCTACAAAGACATGACCGATGCCGTGGCGCGCACTGCAGAGATCAAAGAGCGCTGCACCTTCTCCCTTAATGAGATCCGCTACCGCTACCCCTCGGAGAAGCTTCCTGAAGGATATACCTCCTCGGAGTGGCTTCAGCGGCTCACCTTCGAAGGAGCGGCCGGTCGTTACGAGAAAGGCGTACCGCCCGACGTGGCGCGGCAACTGAATCGGGAACTTGCCCTGATCGACGAGTTGGACTATTGCGGCTACTTCCTCACGATGTGGGAGATCGTCCGCTTCTGCAAGGAAAAGGGCATTCTCTGCCAGGGGCGGGGCTCCGCCGCCAACTCCGCCGTGTGCTACTGCCTGGGGATCACCGCTGTCGATCCCGTGCGCATGGACCTCCTTTTTGAGCGCTTCATCTCCCGGGAGCGGGCCGAGCCGCCTGATATCGACCTCGATATCATGCACGAACGGCGCGAGGAGGTGATCCAGCACGTCTATGAGAAATACGGTCGCAGTCACGCGGCCATGGTGGCCAACGTCATCCGTTATAGACCGAAGATGGCGGTGCGGGACGTGGGAAAGGCCCTGGGTCTCCCCGAGACCTCTTTGGACCGCCTCGCAAAGCTCGTTCCCTACTATGGCGATATCAGGCCCGAGCACCTGGAGATGGCCGGTTTGGACCCCGAGGCACGGGACCATCGCCACCTGCTCAGGCTGGCAAACGAGATCCAAGACTTCCCCCGCCACCTCTCCATCCATCCCGGCGGCTTTTTACTCGGGCACGAGCCGGTGCACGACCTAGTGCCCATCGAGAACGCCACCATGGAAGGGCGCACGGTCATTCAGTGGGACAAGGAGGACATCGAAGACCTGGGCCTCTTCAAGGTCGATCTGTTGGGTCTCGGGGCGCTCACCCAGCTGGACCTCTGCTTCAAGCTGATCGAAAAGCACCGGGGGAAGTCCCTTTCCATGGCGACGATTCCCCCCGAAGATCCCGCCACCTTCGAGATGATCTCCCGGGGCGATACGGTAGGGGTATTCCAGATCGAGAGCCGGGCCCAGATGTCCATGCTGCCCCGGTTGAAGCCCGATAAGTTCTACGACCTCGTCATCGAGATCAGCATCATCCGTCCCGGTCCCATCACGGGCGGCATGGTCCACCCCTTCCTGCGGCGCCGGAGGGGACAGGAGCCTGTGATCTATCCTCATGAATCCCTCGTGCCGGTACTAAAGAAAACCCTCGGGGTGCCCCTCTTCCAGGAACAGGTGATGAAGCTCGCCATGGTGGCCGCGGACTACACGCCTGGCGAGGCGGACCAGCTTCGCCGGGACATGGCGGCATGGCGCAAGAAAGGTAGGATCGAGCAGCACCGGGAACGATTGATCGAACGGATGAAGGCCAAGGGGATCGCGGAGGAATTCGCCGAACGGGTATTCCAGCAGATCCAGGGATTCGGCGAATACGGCTTCCCCGAATCCCACGCTGCCAGCTTCGCCCTTATCAGCTATGCCACGGCATGGCTCAAGCGCCACTACCCGGTAGAGTTCACCTGCGCGCTCCTCAACGCCCAGCCCATGGGCTTTTACTCCCCGGCGGTCATCATAGACGACGCGAAGCGCCATCGCGTCGAGGTACGGCCTGCCTCCGTCATGGAGAGCGAATGGGACTGCACGCTGGAAGAAGGGGATGGCGGGGATTTCGCCGTGAGAGTCGGATTGCGCTACATCAAGGGCCTGGGCAGTGCGGATTTCGACAGGATCGAGGCGGCCCGGAAAGAGAGTTCTTTCTCCTCGGTGGAAGACGTGGCGGACCGGACCGGGCTGGATCAGGGCGCACTCTCCACCCTTGCGGAAGCGGGGGCCATGGAGGCCCTTACATCGCCACGGCGTGGAGCCCTCTGGCAGGCCCTCGGGACAGCGCGGGCAAGGTCCGGCCCACTGAACATGAGCGAGCGGGAGTCACCGGTGGGTTTTCAGGAATTGAATACCTTTCAGACGGTTCAGTGGGATTACCGGACCCAGGGGCACAGCGCCCGGTCCCATCCCCTTGCCACGGTCCGCGAAGAGCTTCGCTCCTTGAAGCTTCCAACGGCCAAAGAGATCGCTGCGGGAGGGAACGGCAAGCAGGTGCGCTACGCGGGCCTCGTCATCTGTCGGCAGCGCCCCGGGACAGCAAAGGACGTGACCTTTCTCACCATGGAGGATGAGACTGGGTTTGTGAACGTGGTGATATGGCAGCACGTTTACGCAAAGCACATGGTCCTTGTGAAGACCGTATCCCTCCTGGGCGTTACCGGCACGCTCCAGGTCGAGGACGGGGTGGTCCACCTGGTCGCCCGCGCCTTATGGAGGCCGGGGGTCAATCTTCACAAGGCCCACGCCAAAAGCAGGGATTTCCACTGAGGGGACCCCGCTCTTTCAGTAACCGCGAGAGACCGGGAAGCCCCTCCGCAATCTCGTGGAGAGGTCTTCTCATCCAGGTGCTAACACTACACCGTGCTACCGATGAACCCGTATGCTCATGAAGGCTCGAAGACCTGCCCCGGTACTGGAGCGATAAAGACGCCGGGGGCCAGGTTTCCCTCTTTGAGTGCCTGTGCCAGGCCGTTGACTGCATCGTCAAAACCTTCCGGGCCAAGCTGGAATACCTGGAAATGGGCTGCGATGCTCAGTTTTGCTCCCAAAACCTTATGTGCCATTACCGCTGCGACAGGACCCATGTGGACGCCCGAACGGGATTGATCCGGCCGGTTCGGTCTGAACGGAGCGATCGGCAGGATTGCCACGGTGATCGGAGAAAAGCGGCGGGCTATCTCGGCGAAGTGGGGACCATACCCTGTATCTCCCGCAAAGTACACGTTGCCGGACGGCCCTGAGATGACGAAGCCTCCCCAGAGCGCCTTGTTGCGGTCCCACAGGCCGCGCGATGAGAAGTGCTGGGCGGGTACCATCGTCACGGTTACCGTGCCGGAAAGGCTGACCGATTCCCCCCAGTCCAGTTCATAGACATCGGCAATACCGGCCTGCTCCATGAGGGGACCATTGCGGAGCGGGGTTGCTCCCCGCCGGACGCCATGCTCCGCAAGACGTTTCAGTGTCGGGATATCCAGATGATCGTAATGATTGTGCGACACCAGTACCCAATCGATGGGCGGCAGGTCTTCGAACCTGATGCCCGGTTGCGCGTGCCGCTTCGGACCTGCCCACAAAACCGGACTGCTTCTTTCCGACCAGATCGGTAAGAATATTGAGACCGTCCATCTGGATGAGGAATGTTGCGTGACCGACCGCAGTGATACGCAATGCCCCTTCCGGAACCCTGGGCGGAGGAGGAGCGGCCGGGGGGTAAGACCTCGATTCGGGCCATTCAGGCCATCCGGTGCGGAAGACGAAGCGCCAGATCCATCCGAGCCGGCTGTATGATCGTCTCTTCTGCCCCTCTGCCGGTTTTAGCCACGGGTTCGAAAACCGTTCGCCATCCCAATGATCGGTGCCCCACGCCGCTTTTCCGACGGTAACCGAGGTCTCTGCCCCGTTAAGAGGAGAGGGCAGAGAGAGCACCGAGGCAGCACAAAAGAAGAGCAAACATGAGAAAAAAGAGGCGATCAGTTTCGTTCTGTTGGGGGTCTTGCCAAACCGCATTGCCTATTCTAAACAATGCAACGCCGCGCGTCCACTCGGGGTGAACGAATGTGATTTACGGCTAGTAAGTTAGCGGGGGTCAGGTGGCAACTTGGGAGGCTGCGCAGATACCAAAAGACCGCTTAAGCTGGCACACCAGGAAACCGACCACACATAAGGGAGGATAGCGCCATGCCGAGAAGAGGAGACGGGTTGGTCGAAGACCTGATCGAAGCCAGGTGGTGGTGGAGTGTTATTGTCGCCTTTCTCGCGCTGATCTTCCTCAAAGCGTTCTTTCCTGCAATGATAGGGGGAAGTCCCCTTTTGGCGCCGATTGGACGATTGGCCTCTTCGTTTTCCTGGTGGGTATTTCTCTTCTTTCTCATGGTGGCCGGTATCGCCGCCCTCCGAGCATGGAAAAGAGGAGAGCTTTTCAACAGTCAGACGAGCGTAAGGACGCTTCAGGACCTGTCGTGGCGGGCCTTCGAGGACGTGGTGAGTGAAGCCTACAGGAGAAGAGGCTACTCGGTCATGGGGAATACGGGGCCCGGGTCCGATGGCGGGGTGGATATCGAGGCTCGAAACGACGGCGAAGTTACCCTGGTCCAGTGCAAACAGTGGAAGGCTGAGAGGGTCGGGGTCTCGACGGTACGAGAGATGTTCGGTTTGCTCAATGCCCATCGCGCCAACGAAGTTCATATCGTGACGAGTGGTCGCTTTACCGATGACGCAATTGCTTTCGCGGCAGGCAAACCCATCAAGCTGATTGACGGTCCGCAGCTTCTTACGCTTGTCCGGGACATCCAGACAAACACCCATCCTGCAATTCCCTTTCCTTCCCCGACACTCTGCCCGAGGTGCGGTTCGGCCATGGTCCTCAAAACGGCACGCAGGGGCAGGAACGCCGGGAGCCAGTTTTGGGGATGTAGCAGGTATCCCGCGTGTAGGGCAACGAAGGACCTTTCGTGATTATCAAGAAAGAAACCTGCAACAATCTGTGCCATGAAAAGACGGCTTCAAGAATCCGCTCCTATGGAGTTCGGTGTGAAGGACGGCCAGTTTCTTGAGTGATCTCTTCAGGCAACAAATCCTTGTCGTTTCCCGCGGCCGCGTTCTCAACTTCTTCATGAAGACCTGTAACTCGGCTAAACCGAAGTAATACGCCATAAGTTACAAGTATCTATTTATTAGGCTCTCGAAACATCGGGATCAGGTCTTCCATGAACCTACCCGCATCGTCGCTTTCCCGTGCTCGCTGTATTTGTCGCCCTCATGATTGGGAAAGTGTTCAGAAGATAACATTCCACAAATACCGGCAGAATGCAGTTGGCTCGATTAAGGAGGTTTACTTGACGAGAAAAGAGGCACGCAAAGACTCTGTCGAAACAAAAAAGAAGAACTGCGAATGGGTCATTCCGGCAGTTGGTGACGGGTCTATGATGGTTTTTTCGTAAAAGGAGCGAACCCGGAGGAAATCAATCAATCCCCGCAAAACAAGAGAGGCATAAGATGTCCAGGTATCAGTACCGGCTGAAAGTAAATGACCGGGAAGAAATCTTTGACAACTACGAGAAGATCAGCGACATGTGGTCTCGCCTGTGCAAAACCGCGGAGTCCCGGGGCGGCGTTTCGGGGTCCCTGAGTCGACGGCTGATCACCACTCCTTGCATCTTTAAGCTCCTCGGCCATAGCGACGGCTGGGTGATCCTTGACCAAAACACCGCCGTTGGCCCCTGGGAGATCCTGGCCGAGTGTGACGGCCGACAGTAGCGGCCGACCCACAACTATCAGTCTTCAAACCAACCACAACATAAATCGAAACAGTAAATCGCCAATACGATAAAGGAGGACCTGAAATGTCGCAAGACCGCGGTGCCCCGTGCACCAAGAACGTAGACGAACTGAACCGAGAGGCCGCTGAACTCACAGGTGAGAACGTTACCTTAACCTCGTGGCAGGGCTTCGGGAAATCTCTAGTGTGGCTTATGCAGCATCCCCTTTTTGACAGGTTTTTAGCGGAAGCCTTCCGAACAAGGGCGCCCGCGATAGCGTTTAGAGAAATGCTCGCGCAACCCCAATGCCTTGCATGCAAAGCACTGACGTTTTTTCGTGGGGAAGGTCGAAGGTGGGCAATCCTGCACAAAGCGGAAGAAGAAGGATGGGTGATGTCCATGGTGAACGAACGCGCTGGCTGCGCGAACCGTTCAATGCCGGAAACACCGGCAGACTATTTGGCGTGGATCAATGACGAGCTTGAAATTCAGCAAGCTCAGCTGGAAGCCTACCCGGAAGAAACCGATCGGAAAGGATATATAGACCTTTTGACCAAGGTTGTTTCCGAGCTTCGCGTGCTTGGCGTCGAGATAGATCAAAGTTACGTCGAGGGAATTGCAGTATGAGAGCAAAGCGCGGGACGAACCAACCTTCACTTTTTGCGGCATCCGGCAATACGCCCTTTACCGTGGCTTACGGCATGGGTGTCGATTCGACCGCAATGCTGGTAGGCCTCGTGAAACACCGCATCAGGCCGGATCTGATTTTGTTTGCCGATACCGCTGCCGAACGACCGGAAACATACGAATACCGGCCGGTCTTCGAGGAATGGCTCCAGAAAGAAGGTTTCCCGCCAATCACAACGGTGAAGTATGCGCCGAGAGATTTTAAGAACTGGCCGCCATACTACACGCTCGAAGATAACTGCCTGACAAACGGGACCCTCCCGGGAATCGCATTCGGCGCAGCGTCATGCTCCGTGAAGTGGAAACAAGGTCCTCAACACGGCTATATACGTCAGTGGGAGCCTGCCAGGCAGGCATGGGCGGTTGGCCAAAGGGTCATAAAAGCGATCGGCTTTGATAACAGCCCTCGAGACCGGGTAAGGACGTATTCCGCAAGCCCGAAAGACGCGGACCTGTACGACTACGTGACCCCCTTGATTCGATGGCAATGGGACCGCGAAGAATGCAAGAAACAGATCGCGTCCGTGGGTTTGCCGGTACCGGTCAAATCAAGCTGCTTCTTCTGCACGGCGATGAAGCCCTGGGAAGTAAGGTCCTTGCGGCCGGATATGTTACGGCGGATCGTACGGATGGAGGCCAGGGCTTTCCCACGACTTACGTCCTGCGAAGGCCTCTGGCGCAATACGGTGAAAGGCACCAGAGGCGGGACCGCCCGGCCCGGGTCCATGACAACCCTTCATCAAGAAAAACCGACTCCTTCCGGAAGATGAGATCAATGATATCTGGTGCAATACTCTCAAGGAGATAGTCAGTTTTCAGGAGGGCTACGCCGAAGCGAAGGCAGCCGGCGAACTCGAGGCCTTTCTTGCCGGGCGCAAGCCGGACTATAGAGCCAGTACCCGAACAATACAAGGAGGTGCTCAGTGTGCATGAATAGTGAACCTGCCGGGCAAGATGAGAAGTCGTGCGGGGAAGATGAGAAAAAAGTGTGGATCGTGGTGACCGTGATCGAGTTTCCCGGCGATGACGATTTGTATGGAGACGTGGTGGGTGTGTTCCGCAAGGAACAGACGGCCAAAGACCTTCGCGACGAGCTCATCGCCAATCACCGATACGACCTGGTTGAGTACGACCATGCTGCATATTTCAGTCGGGAACTCGACGTCCCTGTAAGACCGGAAGAGGACGGCGACGAGGAGGAGCCATGAATTCCGTCCTGTCCTTCCCTGAACGGGGCAACTATGGAAAGTCCTCCTGGAGAGGCAATGTCTCGGGACACGTCATTGGGGAACTTCTGAACTTCTTTCGGCCGGGGCTCTTCGTTGACCCGGCAGAAGGCAGTGGCACAAGCCGGGATGTGGCGCGGGAAAAGGGGATAGAGTATGTAGGGTTGGATCTCCACGAGGGGTTCAATCTCATCCGGGATAGCCTGATTGGTCGGCTTCCCAGGCCGGCGGACTACGTCTTCTTCCATCCGCCGTATCATGACATGGTCTTGTATTCGGGAAACGTCTGGGGAAGTCAGCCGCACCCCGACGATCTTTCGCGGTGCAGGACACGCGGGGACTTTCTCGCAAAACTGGAAGTCGCTCTCTTGAACATCTACGATGCAACGAGGAGAGGAGGGCACTACAGCGTCATGATCGGCGATCTCAGGCGAAACGGAGACTACTGGTCCATCCAATCGGATATCATGCAGATAGCTCCGGGGAGACTCGAGGGGATCCTTGTCAAAGTACAACACGGCGCCACGTCTTCCAGGGCATGTTACGGAGGGCTGTTCATTCCGATCATGCACGAGTACATCCTCAATTTCAAAAAGGATGGCTGCGTCGTCGGCATGATCGAAACCGGCATGGCAGTCAGCAGGAAACTGGCCGACCTGCAACGCGCGACGTGGAGGGCCATCGTGGAGTTCGCGTTGACGAGACTTGGGGAAAGGCCAGTCTCAAGGAGCTGTATGACTTTGTCCAAGAGAACGCGCAGGCGAGGACCATGACGAATCGGCACTGGCAGGAAAAGATACGGCAGACGGTCCAACGATACGCCCAAAGCCCGGAAAGAGGGGTGTGGGAGCTGGCGGCAAACTAAGACGAACAGGAGGGGTCATGTCAGAAAGATCAAGAGCACAAAGCACGCATAAGCCTATCAATCTTCCTGTCAAGATGCGGCTGCCTAACTTTCGCGGGTTTGATAGATTTCCAGCCTGCCACTGGTTAAGATCTTCGATCACAGGAGAGATAGTGATTCTGGAAATCATTTTGAAGCGAGCCGACGATGGTTACCGCTACGCGTTCTACTGTATTACCGATCCAATTTTGCACAGAGATCTGTTGCGGGTAGGGATCGACAACGACGAAGAGGCGAGATACCTCTACTATCGCTTTCGTGCGTTGAATCCGGAATTCCTCCCGGTCAGTCGGGAAGGCTATCTGTTGGAAAGACAACGACTCAAGGTGGGTTAGGCCAACGAGGAGAAAACAGACACCGTTTAAGACGCTTCAAACGACAGAGACTATCGAGAAAATTGGGGTCCCGATTCGCGCAGAAGGAGGTCTCGATAACACCACAGCCGACAAGTCGCCGTATCGTTGCTGGTACTGTGGACGATTTCCGAGTATTCCTTCAGGCTCGAATCATGACCGTGAATATGAGGGTCTATGCATGGATTGCACACCGTAGAAGCATCTATGTCATGAAAACTTTGTAGGGGCTGACCGGGTTCACCCGGCCGGCCCCTTTTTACGTACAATAATAAATGCGAATGTATTATCTGGATAAGAAATCCACAGATATGTCCAAACGGGGGAAGGCTTGTGGACGATTTGACGTGCATTGAATGCACTGGAGACCGGCTCGAGGCGAAGCAGGCAATTTAATTCCTTGCGATTAGTTTACTCCTCTCAATTCATTTTCAATCCTTCTTCGACCGGAATAGTTGATCTCATTCCTGCGAACAAAATTCACTGTTGATCGGCATTTGTTACAAGTGCTTTGATCAAAAAAGTAATCTGCTTCCATTTCTTTGGCGCTCGGCGGTTGGACGCTATCAGTGCGATAATCGCCTGTCCCGAGCACCTTTTGGCATTTTTCACACCAAACGACCATTTCCGTTTCTTTCTCGATTTCCCTCTTCGCGGCCTGTTCATTGCCAAGTTTCCGGTACGCGGCAACGCGCACTCTCACATCTCCGTCATTTTGTGCCAGATCAGCCAATCTGGTCTGATCGGTAAGTTTTGACGTCGCTGCTTCACGGGCCTTGCCCCAACCATATGCGACGATATCGGCAAGCCGGGCTTGGTCGTCGATTTTTGATAAGGCGGCTTCCTGGATTTCCCAAGAATGATCGTTCGTTACCACAAGATACAGTTTTCTTTGGTCGGTCAGCTTCGCAACCGCAGCCTTGCGGACCCGCAAATCACTATGTTTCCATTTGGGTCTGAACAAATCCATAAACTCCATCGAGATTCCTCCTTCTGTTTGTTAAGGAGATTCGTGCATGACTTTCTTATATGACATAATCCGGCCTTCAAATCTATGAAATAGATCCACACCGGCACGTATGAAGAACGACAGTTGCGGTGCACGCCTGATTCGGGAACTGAAGTCCTCACCATCTCCTGTCGTCGAATTCTCCGGTTTCGCCGGCACAACTCTGTATTCATTGTCATGGAAGAACCATAGCTGATGGTAGGAGAGTAATAGTCTTGTGGAATGGACAGCAATTCAGCGCTCACCGTAGTGGTCAGAAGAACGTCTTTTACTCCACCTGACGCGTGGGTAGGGCCTCCAGGTCTGTTTTCTCCACACGGCATCAAAGTGAACGTGTCCACGGTCTTCACCTGGGACATCGAGGAGGCTCGGGCGATAGCCGAAGCCTGGAGATACTGGGGCTGCGACGTATCAGTAGGGGGACCGGCCTTTGACGACCCTGGCGGAGAATTCACGCCCGGTCAGTTCGTCAGACGGGGTATCACGATAACTTCCAGAGGCTGCCCCCGCTCGTGCCCTTGGTGATACGTCCCGGAACGCGAGGGGTCCCTCCGGGAGCTGAAGACCATCCATCCGGGCAACGTCGTACAGGACAACAATCTGTTGGCATGTTCGAGATCCCATCAGCAAAGGGTTATCGATATGTTAAAGACGCAGAAACAGGTCGAGCTAAAAGGCGGGCTGGACCCGAGATTGATGACCGGTTGGTTTATCGAGCAGGTAAGGGGCCTGAGAATCAGGAGCCTGTGGGTGTCGGCAGATCATCCGAGCTACGAACAGCAGTCAATCGAGGCGATTGGGAAGCTCACCAGGGCAGGTTTCACGCAGCGTCACATCTTCTGCTACGTGCTTGTCGGGTGGGATGGAGAGACGATGCACGACGCCACGGCCAGGCTCAGACGGATCTATTTGGCCGGTGCGATGCCATTTGCACAACCGTACGACAAGATCAGCGATAAGGCATGGCGAAGATTCGCCAAGACCTGGTCAAGACCTGCTGTTACGAAAGCGGTTATGAGGGAGTGTGCGATTAGCGGCTAAGTCCGAAGGCAATAGGAAGTTCGCCTTTCATCTGGTACTTCAATGTGTTCTCCGTCTCTGTCGGCCTTTACCATACGGAACGGAGGTGCCAACAAAGAAGAGGATTTGGGGGCTCCAAGAAGCAGTATCCGTTGGATTTTGAGAGACCATGAAAACATCGGTAGCGGTGTCTCCCGCACGGGATAGAGCCGAAATGCTCTCATCTCATCCCCTTGCCACGATCCGTAAGATCTGTGCGCCTTGAGGCTCGCGGAAACTACTGCAGCGTGGCAGGGCAGAGAGGGAAAAGGCAGCACAAGAAGGTGCGTGTTTCTTTCCAAACCGCATATCTATCTGCTTCCGGCCAGTTTCTCGACAGTAAGGCCTTCTATTCTCTCGAAATCCCTGAGATTGAACGTGACAACCGAGAAACCGAGGGAAATGGCGGTGGCCGCGATTTATGAGATCATGGGGCCCACCGATAGATGTTTACGTGCAAGATTTGCCCAGATTCTCGCATAGATCCTTCCTGCTGCAAGGTCAAAAGAGTAGACGGGAAAAAGCTCGATTATCCTTTCCACGTAGGATTCCCGTTTTACTCTCCTCGTCTCCGAATCGGCCCGGTGCACACCATGGAGCAACTCTGACACAGTCACCACGCTGATGCCGAAAGGTTCGGTCTCGCGTCCGGCAGTAAACTCATCAATGCTCGATTCTGCCTTTTCGAGAGAAACCAGAACACTTGTGTCGAGAATTACTCCCATATCTCTTCCGAGGGGGGCAGGGGCTGTTCCTCCACGGCTCTGTTCACCTCATCGGCGAACCGCTTGTCCTTGAGCGGTGGAAGCCGCTTAATGAGGGTTTTGAGCTCACCCAGTGTCTTCTGTCCCGCCGCTTCCTCGTGAGGGGATATATGCGCTACCGCCTTCTTGCCCCTCATGATGACATACCGTTCACCCCGGTAGTTCACCGAGTTAAGGATTTCAGAAAACCGCCTGACGGCCTCCGTGGCAGTAATGTGCTTCTCCATTGCCGGTCCTCTACACAAAATAATATTATCATATTTTACATATGCAAGGGGCAGTCTGTCAATGACGCCCTCCACTGGGTTAGCGTATCCTTCTTTAAAACAGGGTCTTTCGGCTCTGCCTTTTTTATTCCCCAGGGGCGATTGCCAGTCAAGAGGCGGTCTTGAAAGGGAATATCGAGAATACCGAGGACTCAGTACCGGGTGGATTGAGGGACCAGTAAAGGAGTCGTTCGTGGTGTCGCCTACACGGGATAGACACGAATTGCCCCAAGGATCTGCTGGTTGTTCCACTGGGGCAATAGGTTTCCCGGGCCTTCTATTCTGACGAGCGGCGGTCTGCGTGTCGCGAGCTTGTTGATCTCGGCCCACAGGGTGATGTCTCCCCAGAACTGTGGATGGGTATCGTGTGCGGCGGCGAACGAGAAGATCTCCGAGGGAGTCGACAGGCCGGAGCGCACCGCCTCCATGGCAAGCTGCTCGAGTCGTCCCAACCCGGTCTGCTCGTCCGGTTGCTCCTGGAGCCAACGGGCCACTGCGGCAGGGACCCAGGGCAGTGGCGCGTCCTGTTGCCATGAGAGTTCTCCGAATACAGCCTTGTCCTGCATGGCGAAGGCTCTATCCACATATTCCGCAAACACGAACTGCTTATCGGTTACGGGCCGTCGTTGATCATAGAGGGACGCCAGTTGAGGAGACGAGAGCTGTCCCAGTCCGTCGAAGGGTTCGATGCCGGGAAAGGCACTCACGCAGATGAGCGCCGCTTTCTCGATCGACTTGGCTTTCATACAGGCAAGGACGTGACAAAGCATGGATTGGTCGAACAGGCACGCATCGAACCAAAGGACCACCCCATCATAGTCCCCCGCCCTCCCCAGCTTCGCATACTGAGCCTTCAGGGTCTCAAGGATCTCATTCCTGCCCAGTCCCCCGCCCGTTGCATCCTCAAGGAATTGAGCGCGGGCATGCAACGTGGCCTCATCCGGCCACCCCTGATTCCTCGG
Source organism: Syntrophorhabdus sp. PtaB.Bin184 (assembly GCA_002067555.1). Classification (GTDB taxonomy): domain Bacteria; phylum Desulfobacterota; class Syntrophorhabdia; order Syntrophorhabdales; family Syntrophorhabdaceae; genus Delta-02. The sequence continues at coordinate 347 of MVQQ01000051.1, read as the reverse complement.
GCCGTCATAAAGAACGTCATGCCAGACAAAAACCTCTCCGGCGATACCGCTCTTCCTTAGAAGGTCGCCGGCGATATCACCGCTCGTAATATGGAGAACCTGCTTCATCGACATCCTCTTTCTTCCTCCTGCTCATCCTCGACCATTGCCCTGGCCTCTTCGAGGATCGCGGCATAGGCATCGGGCTGAAGCCGCCTTTTGGCCGACCTCATGAAAGCCCTTTCGAGGCTGATGTGCGCCTTGCCGTGGTGCTTCCGTCTCAGCTCATTGAGCCGCTTCTGAAGGGCCGCGATCGTCAGCTTCTTTCGCTTCAGGGCGTCACACCTCTCGAGAAGTCATGGCGGCTC
>MVQQ01000050.1 GCA_002067555.1 Syntrophorhabdus sp. PtaB.Bin184 | reverse complement strand
CGCGCCCTGCTGCTCAGCAATTCATGGGCCTGTTGCGGCGTGAGAAGGGTCACCGCGGGGTTGTGCCCGGCGAATGAAAGGTCCTGCCCCCGGGAATATGAGGAACACAGGAGAACAACGGCCAGAACCGCGAGCGCGGGAATAAGCCCTTCTCTCAGGATCTGCCTTATGCGCAAAAGATGCAATGCCATTCTGTCGTGTCTCCGGGGTGCCGGGGTTGAAACGAGGCCGCTATTTTGCGGCGCCCTTCAACTGGTTGAGGGCGCTGATAATATCGCCTGCCCCGACGTACTTGTTCTTCTTTCCATCCTTTTCAACGACACATGAAGGTGTCGCATCTATCTGGTCTTCCTTGAGGTGGTTCGTGAGGGCTGTGAAAACCTGTTTAGGATCGAAAGGTTTCAGCTTGATGCCTTTTTCCTTAAGTGCAGCCTCCATTCTCTCGGCACTGTCCACCCTGTTCTTTGCGGCCTCGATGAGGGCCCGTCGGACAAAAAGGGCGTATTCCAGTTCCTTCTTCTCATTGACGGCATACAGGAAATACCGTGCGTAGAGAGCGGAGTGCTTGTAGAACGGTGTATCGGCAAAGATCAGGTTCACGATCTTGCTCCTGACCAACTCGCCAATGACCGGTTCAAGGCCCGCTTCCATCTCTCTGCAGGGGGGGCAGAAGTAATCCGTGTAGAGTCTCACCTTCACTTTTCCTTCGCCAAAGGATGGGATAGGGGTTTCTGCCGAATGGCCCGTGCACGGAGCGAAGATGAATATGGCAATGAAGGCGCAGAACGCGGCACCCGCAGCGATGAGTTTCTCATTTATGTTGGCAATTGTTGAACGTCCCATTGTACTGTCCTCCTCGTAATGTCTTTCCTTCATATCAGGGGCTATTATCGCGAGACAACAAAACGTCTAACATCGCAGAGGAGACGGTAAGGCTGGAGGACCTTCAGGAATGTTGGCCCACAGGACGATTCTGAGAGGAGGAAACGTGGCCCATTCCGGCGAGGTCAAGAGAGAAGGGGTTTCAGCTATCGCGATACCGTATGGGGGTCTGTTGATGGAATTGAACAGGCAGGGATTGCAACGGCCAAGTTCCCTTGCGTTTGGAGCCGGATACTGACCTGTAAATTTCTTGGCCAGAACGAGCGGTACCGAGATCAACAGCGCACCGGCCAGGACGAGTGCTATCGCGCACCACAGAGTGCTGTGGCTGCGTCTCGCACCTGCTATGCTGTAAAGGTTTTCAGCGATTCGCAAAGAGACCTCTCTATGGGGTTGATCTGAAGCGTATAGGAGTACGTGGGGGCAAGAGAACCCTTGAAGAAGATGGAGAAGAAGATGAGGGCAGCCACCGTTGAAACAACACAGAGCATGGTCCTGTCCCGTTTGAAATTCACCGCGAAGAGAAGGAAAACGATCGCCGCAAAGGCCAGACAGTACAGGCAATATGTATTGTGCCACACCTGGAACGCTATGAGATAGAACTCGATCCCCACTCCGGCGGAAAGAAGCACGAGCAGAAGTGTGTCCTTCTTCAGGATGCTCAGCAGGATGATGCACACCATGTATCCGATGCCGACATATTCGAGATTGACGCCGAAAATGGTTCCCCTGAGATAGGAACAGGCACCGGCGCAGATGCTGTAGTATATTTCGAGGGTGACGGCGATACAGGCAAGAACGATGGTCATGAAGGTTCTTTGAAGCCCTGTCCGGACCGGGCCCTGCCGCGCAACATTTCCTTCCTGTAGCAGATTCATTTCTGTGGCGTCTCCCATGGTGGCCCCGCACCCTACTTTTGTGAGCCGTCAACCTGTGCCATGTTTGAGGAGTATGTTCTCGGCACAGAGGGCGGCACGGGACATGTGGTGCATGCGTAAAGAGATGAAGCTGCCATAACTATGACGATCAATAGAAAAATCTGTTTCATCCCGCCTCTCAATGTGTTGGTATAGACTGCATCATGAATTCACAATTTTTCCAGTACGGCCTTCATGGCAACGCCTGTCTCTTCCGGCAGTTTATCGAAGTTGTGTGCCTTCGCTATGCCGAGATCGGTGACGACAAAATACAGCGACGGCTCGATACCATACTTCTCGAAGGCCTTTTTCGCGCACCCGGTTGGACACCCGTCGACGACGACCGTTCGGGCTGCCTTCGCGCTTTCGATGAAACCCGAAAGGGCGGCTCCGATGCCGGCAAGGCAGTAGGCCTTGCCCAGCCCCTTTCTGTCAAGTTCGATCATGATGCCGTTCGACACCTGGCCCGCGTTCGATCCACCCGAGCAGGCGACGATGAGGGTGGGAGCTCCCGACCCGCAACAGGTGTCGCCGGCACCGGCACCTGTGGTGCAACATCCATCTTTCTGTTCCGACATACCGTTACCTCCTCCTTCTACAGGAATTTCTTGATCTCCTCCACGGAAAGGACCTTCCCGACGCTCTTCACCACGCCATCGACAGCCAGAGCCGGCGTCATCATAACGCCGTAGTTCATGATATCGTTAATGTTCTGGACCTTTTCTATCTCGAACTCCACACCGGCATCCTTGGCGGCTCTCTCGGCATTCTCCGTGAGTTTCATGCACTTGGCACAGCCTGTGCCGAGAATCTGAATTTTCTTCATTTCTTTCACCTCCTTTTCATTCGATGATCCACCCGTACAGCATGCCCGCGAAGGTGGAGAGCAATACGACGTACACTATGAAGACGGCGGTTTTCTTCGTACCAAGGATGGTCCTGATGACGATCATGCTTGGGAGAGAAAGGGCGGGGCCTGCGAGAAGCAAGGAGAGGGCGGGGCCCTGACCCATCCCGGAGCCCAGAAGCCCCTGAACGATGGGCACCTCCGTCAGCGTCGCGAAGTACATGAAGGCACCCACGATCGACGCGAAGAGGTTGGCGAGAAAACCGTTGCCTCCGACCAATGCGGCAATCCACCGGGAAGGGATGATCCCGTTGTCCGTCCCGGGCATGCCGAGGAGAAATCCCGCAACCACAACTCCGCCCAATAGCAGGGGTGCTATCATGAGAGCATACGTCCATGTCGAGTCGATCCAGCTTTTGGTCTCGTCCGACGAGGTCTTCGTTACCCACACGACCCCGGCGATACCTGCCGAGAAAGGAAGAAGAGGCCACTTCGGGAAGAGAAGGGCAAGGATGAGAACGACGGCTCCGGTTATCACGGTGGGGAGGGGTTTTGCTCCGAACCACCTC
>MVQQ01000049.1 GCA_002067555.1 Syntrophorhabdus sp. PtaB.Bin184 | reverse complement strand
CGTCCCGTCATTCCCGTGATAGACGAACTTCTCGTTTCCCGTCCAGTTGTCACGCCGTTTGAACACCACCGCCGCGTCGGTGCGGTCATAGTAGTGGTCCTCTATCTGGATGGAGACGCGGTCGTCATGGGACAGGTTGGGCCCACCGAATGAGTACCAGGGAAAGGGATTGTGGTCAACGGAGATGAACCAGTCGGGATGCTCGATGACCCAGCGCGAGTAGATGCCGACATGATTCGGCACCATGTCGCTGGCGAGGCGGATGCCTCTTCGGGTTGCCCTGTCCTTGAGCTGGAGGAAGGCGTCTTCGCCGCCAAGGTCTTGGGCTATTATGTAATCGTGCAGTGAATAGGCCGAAGGGACCGCCTCCGGGTTCCCGCACATCTGTTTGATGCGCTGCGAGGCGGCGCTGCGTTCCCAGACTCCGATAAGCCATATCCCGGTAAAGCCGCGCCTCCGGAGGATGTCGAGCTCCTCGTCGGGTATCTGATCGAGCTTGTCTATGGATCGGCCGTAGGACCGAGATAACTGGTCGAGCCATACGTACACGTTTTTGGCGATGAGGATGAGCCGCGGCATCCAGTCCTTGTCCGCGCTGAACTGCTCCGGTTCGAATTCGAGGCCGGTGTACCGGTACACCTGGGCCTTGCCCGGTCCGAGAAAAGGCATCTTTTCCTCTTCCTTGAAGAGGTCGAGGCTCTTGAGCATGCGTGAGATGAACCTGGAGCCGAGAAGGTATCCCCAGCGCTCCATGATGTATTCGAGCTGCCCCGACAACGAGTGGGGCACTGCGATGGCGGGACTGCGGAGCAGATCTATCAGGTTCTGCCCTTCCGGGCCAAAGGGGGGCTGCGAGTCAAAGAAGGACCTCAGTTCGCCGATGATCTTCAGAAACGAGGTCTCTCTCTTGAGGGAAGAGTCGTCGAAGAGCTCGGTGAAGGGAGAGAAGGCGGGATTCATGTTCGCGAGCCAGAGAAGGAGCATCTCTTCGAGCACGATCTGCCGGTTGGGTGTTTCGCCCGTTTGGCCGCTGAGGTACTCATTAAGTGTCATCTTCCTCTGGTAAACGGCAAGCGGCGGGAATTCGTCGCTGAACTGGCGTATCGTCTTTTCCGGTTCCCCGGGGCCAGGCCTGGTCTCGAGGTGGGAGAGGGCATCGGCCATCACGTCCTTCCGAAGGGAGTCCGTGTACAGGCTGACCATGTAATGAAGGATCTCGTCGATGAGGCCCATTGCGATGAGCGCGCCCGCGCGTATGGCGCTCTCGGGGTAGTGGATGAGGTCCCGCCTGTCGTTCATCTTCTGAGCGAAGGTGCGGGCAGCGAGAAAGTTGGTGAATATCACGTTGCCGCTCAAGGTGAAGAGGGAGTCGCTGAAATGATACGTGTCCCTCGCCTTCCGCGACACGTGGAACTCTCTGATCGTCTTTATCATAAACTCACAACGGTTGTCCTATTCATAGAGGCAATGCTAACACAGTCGGGGAATTCAGTCAATCGGGGCTTCAGAAACCGTTTCAAGTTTCAAGTCTCAGGTTTCAAGCTGAAGACCAGGACCTATCGCAGATTTCCTGTCTTTGTCTCTAACGTGAAACCTGAAACCTGAAACCGTCTTCACTTCCACTTCTTCTTGATGGTTTTGATGTTCTTCTCGATGGCGGTCGTGTAGGGGTTTCTTTTTCCGCCGTAGTGGTAGGGGATATATGTTTCCATGGAACCCATCATCCTGAAGCGCTTGAGGGCCACTTCCTCGTAGAAGGTGGGTGTTGATCTGATGAGTTCATCGGCGTCGGCATAGAGGGTGGAACCCTTCCTGTGGAGTTTCTCGACACCTTCAAAACTGTAGGACTCCGCAAATTCGTCGAAGAGGACGGGGAGGGTGTCGATGTAATCGGGGGATGACATCTGGCCCAGGAGGTCAGCGGTCCCGAGGGCGCATCCGACTACCCGTTCCTCGTCATTACGGAAGCGGACATTGAGGTCGATGGTGACGCCGGTGCACCTGATGATATTGAGGACATGGCGTATTTGGGCAACGGGAAGGCCTATCTGGCGGAGATAGACGTTGGCGAAATCGATGCTGCGCTGGACATGGGTGAGGGTGTATTTCGCGCCTGTGCCTTCATCGTCACCGATCTCCCTGATGTACCCCGTATCGTGAAGAAGGACCGCGATGGTTCCGAAGGAGAAGAAATCCTCCGAGATTCTTGGAGATGCACCGCTCTTGTTCCAGCCGCTGACGATCTCCACGAAAGGCGGTACGGTCTGCATGGTGTGGTAGAGGTCATGGTACTGTGTATCGCACCGGTGATAGCCGGGCCAGTTGCCGTTAAAGAGGTCGACGACGTCCCTGAAGACCCGGGAGACGAGGGGAATGCCATGATTGCCGTAATTGTCATCATGGATCTTTTCAATATGCTTCAGGATGTTCCCGGATGTCAGCTCGGTCCTCGAGAATACGGGCATGGCATCATCTCCTGTGCAAGAGTCTTCGGTAATAATTCTTGAATACTATACCATAGACGGCAACTGTTAATAAAGCGCTGATGATAAGCGGGAGAAGAAGGCTTCCCGGCAGGAGCCGGCGCGTAAGAACGGTAAGAAGGGCGAGGAGTATCCCGGCAAGAAGGGACTTGATGATGTCCCGCACGGCGGGGCGGGCCAGCCTGTACCCTGTCCTGTGCCTGAGGATGACATAGAGGAAGAGGAAGTTGTAGAGGGACACGATGGATGTGGCCAGGGCTATCCCCAGGTTCCTGAAGGGGACCATGAGGACGGAGGCGATGATGGCGTTGAGCGCGATGGAGGTGATGCCGATAAGCGCCGGTGTCTTCATGTCGTGCATGGCGTTGAATATCCTGACGAAGGAGATGGAAAGGGCGTAGAAGACAAGCCCCACGCTGTAGCCGAAAAGGGCCCGGTTCGTCATCGCCGTGTCCATCGCGGTAAAGGCCCCGCGTTCGTAGAGGACCTTCACGCACAGGTCGCCCGTGGCGCACAGCAGTATTGTCGCCGGTATGAGGGTCACGCAGATGAGGACGACGGAGCTGTCTATATGGGCCCTGAAATCGCCCATGTCCTTGTCATGGAAGAGCTTCGAGAGCTTCGAGAACATGACGGTGTACACGGGGACGGCGAAGAGGCTGAAGGGAAGGATGAATATCCTGAAGGCGTAGGATAGGGACGCCACCTCGCCGTGGGGGAGGTAGGAGGCTATGATCCTCCCGACGAAGCTGTTGATGGGTACGATGGATGTCGCAATGAGTGCGCCCGTGAAAAGACGTTTGGCCGTGGCGACGGCAGGATGGCCGAGATCGAGAGAAAAGTGATATCGGATGCCGAATTTCCTGAGATAGGGATACTGCATGACGATCTGCAGGAGGGCCCCCACGCTGACGCCTATGGCAAGGCTGTAGATACCGAGCTTCTTCGCCAGGAGGACCGCCGAGGCGATGAAGAAGATGTTCCAGAGTATTCCCGACAGCTCGGGGGCGGCGAAATGCTCCTTCGCGTTGAGAAATGCCTTCATTACGGAAAGGACCGTGTGAAAGGCGATGACGGGTATCATGATGATGAAGAGATTGTTCGTGATCGCTCTTGCCTCCTCCGTGAATCCGGGGGCGATCAACCGGACGACAGTGGCGCTGAAAAGGAAGAACAGGAGGGAGACAGAGAGAGTCAGGACCACGGAGATGTTGATGAACGTCGAGTATATGCGGGAGTACTCCTCGCGATCGTGGAGATATTTCGTGCACACAGGGATAAGGAAGGCGCTCGTCGCCCCGGAGAAGAAGAGGGTCTGGATGAGCTCGGGAAAATTGAAGGCCACGATGAAGGCGTCGACGAGCAGGGTGGCCCCGAAGAGGTATGCCTGTATCGCCTCGCGGATGTAGCCCAGCGGTCTCGAGATGAGTGTTATGATGGTGATGACGGAGCCTTTGCGGATGATGTCGAGCGCGGGGTTCCGGCGGGAAGGTTCAGATGCTTTCTGTTCCAATATTCCTTCTCTTGACGATCTTGCGGAGCTTGTTGAGGGCCTTTTGCTCGATCTGGCGTATGCGTTCGCGCGTCACGCCGAAGGTCTTGCCGATGGATTCCAGCGTCTGTGGTTCGTCCCCGTCAAGGCCGAAACGCAGCATGATGACCTTTCTCTCGTCGGAGGCCAGGGTGTCGAGCCACGAGGCCACCTCTTCCATGCGCCTCGTGTGTTCCAGGATGGAAAGTGGTTCTTCGTTGTCGGGGTTGGGAATGACCTCCTCGAGGGTGAGCTTCGAGTTCTCGTCGATGTAGCTCTCCAGGGAATAGGTCTTTATCGCCATGGTGAAGAGGTTTCTGACGAAGTCAATGCGGTACCCCGATTCCGTGGAGATCTCCTCCAGCGAAGGCTCCCGGCCCGTCTTTTCAACGGCGGCGCTGATGATCTTCGATATCCGGTTCACCCGGGATGAGACGTGAACGGGCAAGCGTATCGTCCGG
>MVQQ01000048.1 GCA_002067555.1 Syntrophorhabdus sp. PtaB.Bin184 | reverse complement strand
CAAGGTCCCCACCTCGAAAGGCACCGCCATGATCGCCATGAAGACCGGCTGCCAGGTCGTCCCCTGCTACCCCGTGCGCAAGGGATTCCTGCGCTATACCATTGTGTGCGGCGAACCCCTCCTCATGGAACGCGACGGCGACATCGATGACCTCATTGCCAGGAACACCCGCAAGATCAACGCCTTCCTTGAAGATATCATCCGCCAGTACCCCGACGAATGGTTCTGGGTCCACCAGCGGTGGGGGAGAAAGAAACGGACTTGAATCGTTGGAAACGTTAGAACCGTTGGAGCCGTTAGAACCGTTGGAACGGGGAACGATGAGAGGCGTTGCCGCGTGTCGATAGGATATGGTGCTGGCTTTTCAGGTTCTTGTTTTTCGGTAAAGAATGCGGTCTATGGTCCAGCCTAGTTTTGAGGTGCGGTTCATTTGGTCGCGTTTTTGGGACATCCTTTTTGTGATCCTGTCGCCGGAGAGGCGTTCGTATGTGCGCAGGAAGATGAGGCGTTCCCTGTCGTCTATGGGACGGCCGAAGAGAGAGGCGTACTTCCTCACGAACCTGTCGAGGCGCCAGAACATCCTTTCGTAATCGCTCGATGCCACTTCCTTGCGGTATGCCTTGTCGAAGTCGAGCAGGAAAAGCCCCCCGTTTGAGGTCACGAGGACGTTCCTGAGATGCAGGTCGGGATGATAGACCCCCAGCTGACCCATTTCAAAAAGTGTGGCGGCGAGCTTCTTCGCCATCCTCAGTCGTTCCCTCACACCGGCAGAAAAAAAGTATGCCACGAGATCACGGGCATCGGGCAGAAAGAGGGACAGGAAGTAAAGTTTCCTGCAAGATGCCTGCCTTTCGACGGCATAACCTACCGGGCTGACCACCGGAAATCCTCTTTCCTCCAGATAGGCCGTCACCTCAAGTTCCCTGAGAGCCCTTTCCTCGCCGAGGAAGTTAGCACCCGTCACCCCCCGGAGCCAGCCGCCATGGAAGTACTGCCTGCAAACCACCGTCCTGCCCCCAAACTCGAAGACCCCCGGCGCGCCCCGCCCCCCGGTGAACCTCCTTGCGGGCCTCTCGATCCCGGCAACAAGCTCTCCCATATCCACCGGCTCCCCCCGGTGAACAAAGGTATACCTCCCTTCCCGTTCCCTCTTGAGTTTTCCCATTTTCCTGATTGTATACGATGCAAGGACATTTTTCCACGGAAACAAGAGAAAAGCCCCCCGGACGTCTATATGCCTGGCGGGCACATGCCAGCCATCAGAAACATTCTGTTTCTTTGTCTTCAGCCTGAGACCTGAAACCTGAAACCTGCAACGGTCTTCACACCTCCATCTCCATCCCGTCCTCCCCCAGAAGGTATGGTGCGTGGAGCACGCCGGGCCAATCGTCCCAGTCGGGATATAGGTGGGTGAGAATGACGCGCTTCGGCCGTGTTCTTTGAACGATCCTGTCAAGGGCGGCAAGGTTCAAGTGTCCCTTCACCTTTCGCTCGGGAAAGGCACACTCGGCGACGAGGGTGTCCGTTCCGGCGGCCAGTCTGACGAGGTTGACAGAGACATCGGTGTCGCCGGAAAACGTCACAGACCTCTTCCCGTCGAGCCTCACGGCAATGCTTTCCGGATTGTGGTTGACGGGGACCGTCGTGATGGTGAGCCCCGGGATCTTCCGGGAATCATTGACCAGCCTCACCATGGTCAGATCATAGGTCTTCGGTGCGATCCAGGGATAAACCGCGCACAGTCCCTGGTAGAAGCGCGCAAGACCCTTCCCGCCAATGATCGTCAGGGGCCTCTGGCGGGGAACCCTCCCGTAGTTGCAGGCAAAGAAAAACGTGGAAAGGTCCGCCGTATGGTCCACGTGGAAGTGGGTGAGGACTATGACATCCACGTCATCGACCTCATACCCCTTCTCCAGAAGCCGTCTCACAACGGCCGGACCCACATCGACAAGGACCGTCGCGCCGCGCGCCGTCACAAGGTACGCCGACGACCCTCTCTCGATACGGGGAATGGCCGTCCCGGTCCCAAGCACAAGAAGCTTCATAAGGGGAAGAATAAAACAAACGGGAAGGGGAAATCAAGACAACGGAAAGACGGCTTGAGCCGCTTGAACACCTTGAACCGCTTGAGCGTGAAAGGCAATTGCTCTAAACACGGCTCGAGTGTGAAAAGCGTTGCCCTGAAGGAAGAAGTTCTTTCTTTAACGTTCAAGCGGTTGAAACGGTTCAAGCAATCTTCTCAAGCGTTCAAACGGTTCAAGCTGTTCAAGCGGCTACAACGGTGTTTTGTTGGCTGGGGGACAAGGATTCGAACCTCGATAGCAAGGTCCAGGGCCTTGCGTCCTGCCGTTAGACGATCCCCCAGAGGATTGTCGGAGTGGCGATGGGTCTTTGAAGATCCATCTTATACAAAGCGGGTCGCAGACCTTTTGTTAACGATTGACGACCGCGGGGGCCGGGGTCGCACCGACGTTACAACGCGTTGAAAAAAATGGTTGTTTATGGTAAGAAATGGTCGGTCTTCGTTCACATCGGACAGGTGCGGACGGGGACGCGATCCAATACAGGAAGCACGCAAACCGAGGACAACCTAACATGACAGAACAAGATTTTTCCCCGCCAAGCGATTTCATCAGAGAGATCATCGACAACGACCTCCAGGCCGGCAAGCACAACGCGGTCGCCACGCGTTTTCCGCCGGAGCCGAACGGCTACCTCCATATAGGACACGCCAAGTCGGTATGCCTGAACTTCGGGATCGCCGCCCAGTACGGGGGAACGTGCAACCTCCGCATGGATGATACCGACCCCGCCGGGGAATCCCTGGAGTTCGTGGAGTCCATCCAGAATGACATCCGGTGGCTTGGCTTTGATTGGGAAAACCGGCTCTTCTTCGCCTCGGACTACTTCGAGGCCCTCTACCAGTTCGCCGTGACCCTCATCAGGAGGGGGAAGGCATACGTCTGCGACCTCAACGCCGACGAGATCCGGGCTTACCGGGGCACGCTCACGGAGCCAGGCAGGAACAGTCCCTACCGCGACAGGTCCGTCGAGGAGAACCTCAACATCTTCACCAGGATGAGGGCCGGTGAGTTCGAAGACGGCAGTCGTGTGCTCCGTGCGAAGATCGACATGGCATCGCCCAATGTCACCATGCGTGACCCCGTCATCTACCGGATCAAGCGCTCGGGCCACTATCGCATCGGTGACGACTGGGTCATTTACCCCATGTACGACTTCGCCCACTGCCTTTCCGATTCCATCGAGAAGATCACCCATTCCATATGCACCCTTGAATTCGAGAACAACCGGCCCCTGTACGACTGGTTCGTGAACGAGCTCATAGAAGGCCCCAAACCCCGGCAGATAGAGTTCGCGCGCTTGAACCTCACCTACACGGTACTCAGCAAGCGAAGGCTCATCGAGCTTGTGGAGGGCCAGCTGGTCAGCGGGTGGGACGACCCCCGTATGCCCACCGTCGCCGGGATGCGGCGACGGGGATACACTCCGCAGGCGATACGCGAGTTCTGCTCAAGAATCGGCGTCGCCAAGAAGGATAATCTCGTCGACATAGCCCTTCTGGAACACTGTGTCCGTGAAGATCTGAATGAGACGGCTCCACGCGCCATGGCCGTCCTCAAGCCCCTCAAGGTCATCATCGACAACTACCCCGAGGGACAGGTTGAGGAGATGGAATGTTCCAACCATCCTCAAAGACCTGAAATGGGGACGAGAAAGGTACCCTTTTCCCGGGTTCTCTACATCGAGAACGACGACTTTATGGAAAACCCGCCGAAAAAATACAAACGTCTCGGTCCCGGACGGGAGGTGCGCCTGAGAAACTCCTATGTCATCCGTTTCGTCTCCCTCGTCAGGGACGAAACGACGGGAGAGATCAGCGAAATTCACTGCACCTATGACCCCGAAACGAAGAACGCACCGCCCCCGGACGGCCGGAAGGTGGATGGCGTTATCCACTGGGTTTCGGCCAAACACGCGGTACAGGCAACGGTCCGTCTCTACGACAGGCTTTTCAGGGTCCCCGACCCCGCCGGCGCTGAGGGCGAGTTCACAGACCTTCTCAACCGGGGGTCGCTCGAGGTCGTCACCGCCTGGGTCGAACCGGGCCTCGCAGCGGCTGCACCTGAAAGCAGGTTTCAGTTCGAGAGGATCGGCTATTTCTGT
>MVQQ01000047.1 GCA_002067555.1 Syntrophorhabdus sp. PtaB.Bin184 | reverse complement strand
TATGTGGGTGATGGACGTTTCAGCCAGCAATATGGTGGTTGGCTACAAGTCAAAAGGGGAGACGAAGAAGATCGTGGTTGATATCCCCTCGAAAAACTGAAGGGTGACTTATGAGTAGAAGAATAGTGGTGGTGTTTTTTCTGTTACTTTTAATCATACCCTTGCTGTGCTTTAGTCAATCGGCGAAACGCACGTCCCCTGTCTCAAAGGTCTCTTTCGATTTCATGGATGCCGATGTGAGGAATGTCGTCAGGATCCTTGCGGAGGTATCGGGAAAGAACATCGTGATATCCGACGCCGTCAAGGGAAAGATAACGATGAAGCTCGACAATGTTTACTGGGATGAGGCGCTGGATCTTGTTGTCGAGACGGGAGGCTTGAGAAAAATAGAGGCGGATAACATCATCCGTGTTGTCACCGTCAAGGAGTACGACGACGAGATAAAAAGAAAGATAAGCGAGCGGGAATCCTTCAGAAAGGACCGTCTCGAGAGACAGAAGATGGGTGAGGAGTTCGTGACGGAGACCGTTTACCTGAGCTACGTCAGCCCAGCCGACATGGAGAAAATGCTCAAAGGCGGGAGCGATGCGGCGGCACCGGGTGGTCAGAAGAAAGGTTTCCTCTCCGAGTTCGGCACCATCACGCAGGTGAACTGGAACAATGCACTCATCATCAGGGACACCAGAGAGAACGTCTCAAATATGATCCGCATCGTCAAGGAGCACGACAGGAAGCCGAACCAGATACAGATCGACTGCAAGATCGTGCAGGCGACCACGAACTTCTCGAGGGAACTTGGGATACAGTGGGGCATGAGGTCCGACCAAACCTCCAACATTCTCGGCAACAAGGAGGTGCTTGTGTCGGGCGGAAGGAGCTTTACCTCCGCTACAGAGGGTGGAACGGGAACGATGATATCGACGACGAATCTTCTCGGTTTCAGGACGAGCGGTTCCATCATTCCGTACAACGTCAATCTTCCTGCCGCGGTGGGTGCGGGAAGCGGCGGGACCCTGGGGTTCTACATAGGAAGCGCCACCGATGCCTTCCAACTTGACGTGCAGCTGTCCGCCCTCGAGGACGAGGGACGGGGAAGGATCCTCTCAAATCCCAAGGTCATCACCTCGGATAACAAGAAGGCGATTATCCAGCAGGGCAAATCGATTCCCTACAAGACGTACTCGCAGTCAGGAACGCAAACGCAGTTCGCGGAGGCCGTCCTTGGCCTGGAGGTGACCCCGTCGGTGACGAAGGACGGTTTCATCAGACTCGAGATACTCGCAAAGAAGGACCAGGCGGACTTCATCAACACCTCCGAAGGCGTCCCGACGATAGACAAGAAGCAGGCATCCACGCTCCTGTACGTGAAGGACGGTGAAACGGCGGTCATCGGCGGCATTTACGAGCGGGAGGAAGGCTCGAGCGAGAATGGCATTCCCGGGTTGAAGAACATTCCCCTCCTGGGATGGCTTTTCAAGAAGCAGACGAAGATCGACGACAGGACGGAACTGCTGATCTTTATCACGCCAAGGGTGGTCAAGAACGTTTACAAGAACGAGGGCTAAATGAAAGCTATACTGGCAGTAATCGTATGCTTATCGGTTTTTATATCGGCCAATTGCATTGCCGCCGCCGAGAACGACCTTGTGGTGGGGCAGATCACCGCCAGTCTTGAGAAGAAGTTCAAGATGCTCACAGGCGACAAGGCATTCACGAACCTGGGGACGAGATCGGGAGTGATAAAGGGCGATATCCTCACCGTGTATCACCAATCGGATACGAACAGGGTCGAGCCCATCGGCCAGTGCGCCATAGTCGAGATCTACGATTCCAAGAGCGTTTGCGAGATCATCACCATGAACCGGGAGATCGGGCTGGATACGGTGACCATCAAAAAGATGACCTACGACGATGCCCTTCTCTTTCCGCCTGTTTTTGCATTGTTGACAAAGGTGGTGGAACCCTACTCGCCGGAAAAGAAGATCGTTGTTTATGTACACGAGTTTTTCGATGAGAACCACAATGTCACGCGTTTCTCGGAGAAGATAAAGAAGGAAGTGAATAAGGTCTTTTTTCAAAAGAAGAGGATGAGATCGGCGGGCAGGGCGATAAGCCCCGCGATCTTTGCATATCTGCCGGGCGAATACAACCAATATAACAAGACAATCGAGGATTACCTCGAGCGTGACCGGATAGATGTCATAATAGCCGGGACCTACAGGACCGTGGGCGACAAGGTTCAGCTGTCCTTCTACAAGATAGACAGGAACTGGGAGGATATAGCCCTCGATACCACCATCACGGCGAAGCCCTATGCCGCGATGGCGGCCGAAGTGACCGTTCCCTACAAGGAAAGGAAGAAGGAAAAAACCGTCACCTGCGACGTCGTATACAAGCCCATATACCACAGGACCGACAGCCGGGACGAGCGCAACAGCATCATCAATTATGAAACACAGAACAACCCGATACTGGAGTATACGCTCCGGCGGGCGGAGTTCAATATCGTAGCACCCGTCGACTTTTCAGTCCGCATCGACGGCAATGAGATACGCTTCGACAAGTCCCAGGAGTACCGCATGCCTCTCACCACCGGGAACCACGAGATCACGGCGTCTTTCAAAAAGGGCTTCTACTACAACGACACCTTTCTCGTCGCCCTGTCGGAACCGAATATCGTGAAGAAGACCGCGATGGTCTCCATCGACAAGCCGGAGGACCTTGTCATAGAGATAGAGGCGAATCCTCTTCCCAGGCGGGAGAACATCGTTTTCAAGATGTACCGGAAGGTCACGCGGAGCACGACGGTCGTAAAGCCCGTGCTGAAACGAGAGACTCTGAAACCGGTGGAGACCTTCAAGGACTGAGCGCGCGTTCCCCTCGACAGTAAGGTTGCATGGAAAGCCTCGTCAGATTCCTTGCACGGGCAGGTTCCTTCCCGCGCAGACACGCAGAAACATTGATCCGGGAAGGCAGAATACGGGTCAACGACGCCCCGGCCCTGTCGCCGTCATTGCAGGTGAATGCGCAGGACCGCGTTTTCCTCGACGGGCGGCTCCTGTCGGCCGAGGTCATCAAGGTCTACATTGCACTGAACAAACCCGACGGCTACATGTCCGACCTCAAGGACACAGGGGGAAGGAAACTGGCAAGAGACCTCATCAAGCACGATCTGAGGCTCTTCCCGGTGGGGCGGCTCGACTATCACTCCGAAGGCCTCATGATCTTCACCAACGACGGTGACCTCGCGAATCAGATCATGCATCCCCGGTACAACGTTACCAAGGAATACCTCGTCAAGTTCAAAGGCCTGCTACCGAAAGAAGTGGTCACTAGGATGAGACAGGGCATCCATATAGAGGGTGAACTCTATCAGGCCGAGGCTATCCGTCTCGTGAAGAAGGCCCCCGCGAACGTCTGGTACAGCATGGTCGTGAACGAAGGGAAGAACAGAATGATACGAAAAATGGGAGCAGCCGTGGGCCATCCCGTCCTGAGACTCAGGCGTGTCCGCATCGGCAAACTGCGCCTCGGCGACCTCAACCCCGGCGAATACCGCCACGTGGAAAGAAACGAAATAATCTAACCGTCTCCAGGAACCTTCTTTTGATGAACGGAAACAGGGAGCGTCCGGCAAGCCGAGCTTCACGCTGCACATCTTGTCTTCAAACCTGAGACTTGCGACCTGGGACCTGAGACTGTTTCTATTTGGCGGAGAGGGTGGGATTCGAACCCACGGTACGCTTATTAGACGTACAGCCGATTTCGAGTCGGCCCCGTTATG
>MVQQ01000046.1 GCA_002067555.1 Syntrophorhabdus sp. PtaB.Bin184 | reverse complement strand
GCAGAGCAGCGTTATCGATTCCCTGCGGGGTCTCGTGGGGCCGAAAGAGGCTGAGGCCCAGATCAACGCGGATGTCTCCACCCCTGCGATCAGGAGCCTCAAGCAGTCGATGGCCGCCAATTTTGCCCAGCTCAAGCCCTTCTATGACAGGGGAGCCATCGGGGAGAACAACATGGGCTTCGTTGAGCCGCGCGATACGGGGGCTTTGAACCTCAAGGACAAGGCGGACCTCAACCGTGTCGTCAGCCAGGAGAACGGCAATCGCAATGCCCTGTACAACGAGATCATGAAGGCGAACAAGCTGGGCGCAGACTCTCTGCCGAAGATCCAGAGGATCTTTGCCAACAGCTGGCGCGGGAAGTCCCAGGCCGGCTGGTGGATACAGAATGACGGCGGAGGATGGGAAAAGAAGAGATAACGCCGGCTCCGGCGAAAAAGGGAGGTTCCCTCAGATGCGAAAGAAGACGGCGTTCCTGAAGGTTTTCATCCCGGTTGTGCTGGCTGCCCATCTTTTCTCCTGCGCGGGGGCTTTCGTAAGCCCGGCGGCGCGCGCCGATCTCGAGGCAGGTCTTGCCCTGTTCAACCAGGGAAAGTTTTCCGAGGCCCTTCCTTTCTTTGAGAAGGCGGTTGCCGCCGAACCGGACTACTATGAAGCCCACCTGTACCTCGGCAGGACCTATCTCAGCATGAAGAGCTTCACAAAGGCGATCCCTTCCCTGAGGACCGCCTATCGCCTATCGCCGCAGGACTTCAAGGGCCAGATCGTGGATATCCTCATAGACGCGCTTCTTGGAGCGGCCTTCTCGGAGGTCAGGCAGGGCAACTACGAAGGTTCCCTGTCGTACCTGAGGGAACTCATGTCCGTGGAGCCGAAGGCGAAAAAGGTAAAGGAAGACATCTCGAACGTGCTTGTCGCCGTGGCGACATCGCTCCTCATGAAGGGCGACGTCCGCGACGCGGTGAAGCTCTTTGGTGAAGCCGTGACAGAGAACCCCGACAACGCGAAGGCCTATCTCGGCCTCGCGCGGGCGCTCCTGAAAACAGGCGCCATCCCCGACGCCGTAGACGCGGCCCGAAAGGCCCTCTCACTCGACCCGTCGAGCAGCGAGGCCTTCAACCTGATGAAGGAGATGGTAAGGTAGGGAAAGACGGCTTGAGCCGCTTGAATGGCTTGAACTGCTTGAGCGTGAAAGACCTCAAAACCCCGCTTCCCTCCCGGGAAGGACGCCTACGTTTTCGCCTTTAACCCTCAGCAGCCTGTCATGCGATTCAAGCGGCTATTTTCTCTTGTTTGGGACAGCTTTCTGAGAACAAAACGATAAGGCTGGCTGGCTCTACTCGGGGTTATCTGGGGATGAGGGTCTTGATTTTTCTGATCTCCTCTATTCTCTTGTTCCTGTCGCTGATGTAGGGGATGATCATTTCGACCCTGCCGGTCTTCGGGTTGACGGCGACGGTCTTCGGTATGAACTTCCCCGCCGCCGGGGAGTTCATGGCCTTGATGACATATTGAGGGATTCGATCCGAATCGTTCCTCGAAACATAGACGACAACGGTTCTGCCTTTAAGCTCTTCCATCACATCGAGCGTGGCCGTCCGGGCAAGGCCGCACCTCGTGTTCTCATCGGAATAGACGAACACAACGGGTACGTTCATCGATACCGCCTTGCCCTGCGCGTCCTTCAGCGAACCTATCCTGTACACCTCCGGAGGCAGCGAGAACCCCGCAACCGAAACCCCGACCAACCATGCCAGAACACATATCATTGCCCAGACAACACAAAACAGTCGTCCCATCACGCCCTTCCTTCCCATAGAGATACTCCCATCGAGAGGACCGGAGCGTGACCCCTATGCCCGAAACCGATCTTAGGGTTTACTCGCCGCTCCCCCCTTGAAACCCTTGAACCCTCTTTACTTCACCTGGCTCGCCTCGGTCTTTGCCAGGGCGATCTTTGCCAGCGCGAGCTTCTTGTACTCCTTCTTTACCTTCTTCATGTCGCCCGCCACGATCGCCTTGTGGAGGTCGCCTTCCAGCTCCGCCACCTCAAGGAGCTTGTAGTAGTCGAGGGATTCCTTGAGATGGGCGATGACGATCTTACCCGTGACGAGGGGGTGGTTGTTCGTCACATTAGCGTCCTTGAAGGTCAGCCCATGTTCGAGTTCCACTTCGAGACCCTTGCGGAATTCCTCGGGGTCGATGTCCATCTTCGCGTCATTAACGGCCGCGAGCACCGTTTTCGCTTCCTTCGGCAGTATCTTCGCCGTCTTCAGCTTCGTCCAGTCCCTGATCTTTAAGGCCTTGCAGAACTTCTGAACCTCCGCTTTGCTGATATATTCCGGAATCTTCATGACAACCCCCTCCTTGAGGATGTGGTGATACAGGCATTGTAGCATAATAAAAGTTCAAGGGAGAAAAAACGGTTCCAGGTTCCAGGGAAAGACCGTCTTTGGCCTTTAACCTGAGACCTGCAACCTGAGACCTGAGACCGTCTTCTCAGGGATAGACCTGGCCCGTTGGACGGATGGCTATTTCGTTTATGTTGATGTGCGGTGGGAGGGTGAGGAGCCAGCGGATGGCTTCTGCTACATCGGAGGGGTCAAGGAGCTTGCCGAATTGGGCGACGGCGTTGCCGAAGTTCTCGGCGTTGTAGCCGGCGACCTCCTGGAAGCCGCTGAGGACTATCCCGGGCATGACGGTGGTGACGCGCACGCCGGATGGGGCGACGTCACGGCGGAGGGCCTCGGCAATGACGCTGACCGCAGCCTTGCTCGAGCCGTAGAAAGCGCCGAAGGGGGAAAGGTTCCTTGCGACGACGGAACTGATGGTGACGATGTCTCCTTCCTTCTTTTCGGCCATGTACTGTCCGGCGCGGCGCATGATGTAGGTGGCGCCGATGACGTTCACCTGGTAGAGCTCCTGCCACTGAGCGGGGTCGCTCGTGAGGATGCCGCCCACAAGGCCACGGCCCGCGTTGACGACGACGATGTCGTACTTGCGGCCCCCGTTCTCCCAGGAAAGGGTCTCGTCGAGCAGGCGGTCGATGTCCGCTTCCAGCCCGGCGTCTCCGATCACAGGGAGAACCTTTCCGCCGCGGTCGGATATCTCCCGCGCCACGCTCTCGAGCCTGTCCGCCCGGCGGGCATGGATGACGACGGCGGCGCCCGCTGCCGCCAGTGTCAGTGCGGCGGCGCGTCCGATGCCCGAGCTTGCGCCCGTAATGATGGCAGTCTTTCCGGAAAGGGTTTGTCCTGATGGCGTTCGCGCGGCTGTATCCATTATCCTGCCTCCATATTCGGTCTTTTGGGGTGACGCGCTGCCCGCGCGTTGTCCCCGGCGAGAAACGAATATAGTCTATCGCGCCGGGAGGGGAATGGCAACAGGGGGCCGTACTGAGGGAGGTCTCCGGCTCGCGTCGGTCGCGGGGGGTTGCCTTCTCCGACAGGATGCTTATAGTGTCGAAAGGTTGTTTATGGGACATTCATTAAAGACATTGGTCCTTCTGCTTGTGGTGGTTGGTTCGTCCATCGCCGTGTGGGCGTGCAATCCCGGCAGCGAGGCGGCGAGGAGGGAAAACATGAAGAGTGAAGCGCCAGTCCGGCGTGATGTGGTCATACCTCCCATCGACCGCGAGCAACCGGCGCGATTCGAGACGGCGACCTTTGCCCTCGGGTGATTC
>MVQQ01000045.1 GCA_002067555.1 Syntrophorhabdus sp. PtaB.Bin184 | reverse complement strand
GCAGGGGCTTGCGCTTTTCATCCACGATGCGTGCCTCAGCTCCCCGCACGGGCTTGCCAATGGTTGTCGCCTTGATCTCGGGGGGATCGTCGTACTCGCTTATCGTGCTGCAGGGTATCTCCGAGAGACCGTAAGCCACGCTCACGTTGCACCCCATGTCTCCCTGAACCGCCTTGACGAGTTCAAGGGGGCATGTCGCTCCGGACATGTACCCGGTGCGCAGCGAAGAGATGTCGTATTTCCGGAAGTCCGGCACGTCGAGCATGTAGGCGAACATCGTGGGAACTCCGTAGAGGACGGAAACATGGTGCTTATCGATGAGCTTGAGGGCCCGCTCAGCGTTGAACACGTCCATGATGACCATCTTGCAGCCGCACAGGATGGCATGGGAAGGTATGGTAAAACCGCCGAACTCATGGCAGAAAGGCAAGGGATTGAGGAGAACGTCCCCGTCGGTTATCTTCATCCGTTCGGCGTTGCGGATGCCCGTCCAGACTCGACCCCGGTGAGAACCTACGACGGCCTTGGGCTGAGACGTCGTCCCCGACGTGAAGAGTATCGACGCGGGCTCTGAATCCGGCACCGCCTGCGACCTCAACATCGCTATCTCAGCGTCACCGGCACGGTACCAGAAAAGTTCCTCTATGTCCATCATACCTTTTGATGGGGTCCCGCCGTCGACATAGATGTTGGTCAGTTTCGGAAGGCCGGGACGCACCTCGTCCAGTATGGCAACGAAATCGGCCTTGAGGAAGGCATTGATGGTAAAGAGAAACCTGGCGGACGAAAAACCGAGCATGAAATTGAGTTCATGCGCCCTGTACCGGGTGTTGAGGGGAATGATGACGGCGCCTGCCTTCAATATGGCGAACATCAGGAGCAAGTACCGTATGCTGTTGTGGTACAGAAGGCCGCAGGGTTCGCCTTTGACGAGACCCTTCTTCCTGAGAGCCGCGGCAAGGTGGTCCGTGGCTTCGCTGAACTCCCGAAAGGTCAGTGACCGAACGTCATCGGTAACGAACACCTTGTCGGGGTTCCTGTCCGCCTGTGCGTCGAGCACCTGGGCGAAATTCAATCCTTCATACTCGCCGAGGGCGGACACCTCCCGTGATGCCCCGGCGTCTTTCTTCTGAGTTTCCATTTCATCCTCCGCTATGATCTGCATGACAGAGCAGTAAATAAGAAGCGAGTTCTGATCGTGTCGCTTATGACTTCTTCCCGGCCATTCCGAGGTAGGCCTCCCGCACCCGCTCGGAGCCTTTCAGCTCTCCGCACTCCCCTTCCATGACAACCCTGCCGAGGTCGAGGACATAACCCCGGTCACCAAAAGAAAGGGCAAGGTTCGCGTTCTGTTCCACGAGAAGGATCGTGAGACCCTTTTTCTTGAGCACCTCCAGCGTTTCGAATATCCTGTCCACAAGGATGGGGGCAAGACCCAGGGACGGTTCGTCGAGCAGAAGGAGCGTCGGATGGCTCATAAGCGCCATCCCTATGGCGAGCATCTGCTGCTGCCCGCCGGAAAGGCTTCCCGCTTTCTGGTCGAGACGATCCCTGACTTCCGGAAAGAGGCTGTAGACAAATTCAAAATCGTTCTTCAGCTCATCCTTCGATATCTTCCTGTACACAGGGTAGCTGCCCATCCTCAGGTTCTGAAGCACCGTGTAATTGCCAAATATGGGTCTTCCTTCGGGCACCTGAACGATCCCCATCCTCGTTATCCTGTGGGGACCCATCTTCGCTATGCTTTTCCCTTCAAACTCTATGGTACCCGCTTTGGGCTTGACAAGCCCGCTGATGGCGTTTATGAGCGTCGTCTTTCCCGCACCGTTGTTCCCGATCAGCGTAACGACCTCTCCTTTTCTTACGCTCAGGGACACGCCTTTGAGTATCTTAACCTGATCGTATGCCGTTTCGATATTCCTGACCTCAAGCATCGTGTGCGCCCCCTTTGCCGAGATACGCTTCAATGACTTCCTCGTTCGACTGCACCTCCGCGGGCGTGCCGTCCGCTATCTTCACCCCGTAGTTTATGACCGTTATCCTGTCGCAGAGGTTCATGACCATCTGCATGTCGTGTTCCACGAGGAGGATTGTGAGACCGCCCTTGATGAGCTGCCTCAGGAAGACGCTCAGTTCCTCGGTTTCCGAATGGTTCAATCCCGCCGCAGGCTCATCGAGAAGAAGGATCTTCCCTTCCGCCATGAGGATCCGTGCGATCTCCAGGATTCTTTGCCGTCCATAGGGGAGGTTCTTCGCGAGAGAGTTCCGCAGTTTGTAGAGCCCCACGGTCTTGAGCACCTCTTCCGCCTTTTCCCTCGTCTCCCTGAACTCCCGCTTTCCCCAGGGAAGCCCCAGGGCCGCAGCACCGAGCTCGGTCTTTGTCTTCGTGTAGCGTCCCGCCATGACATTCTGCAGGACCGTCATTTCATTGAACGTCTTGAGATTCTGAAAGGTCCTCAGGATCCCGAGACGCGCTATCTGGTGGACCCTCAGGTGATGGATCGCCCTGCCTTGAAAAGCGATCTCCCCTTCGGTGAGCGGCAGCACACCCGTGATCAGATTGAAGAGCGTCGTTTTCCCCGCGCCGTTCGGCCCGATGATGGCATGAATATCGCCCTGTTTCACGTCGAAGGTCACGCCGTCCACCGCTCGCAACCCCCCGAACTGTTTGCTCACACTCTTCAGAACAAGTAGTTCCATTGCTCAGCTCCTTTGCATGGTCCGGAAGATGCCCTTTCAGGCCTGTTCCGTTTCCTCAGCCATCTCTTCCGTTTCCTCCACCCTCTCCCCGACGAACCTGCTCCGTATGAACGCCAACAGCGACGAGAAGAGACCGACTATCCCCTTCGGTGCGAAGATCACCACCAGAAGAAGGATGACACCGTACACGAGGAGCCTGTACTCTTCGAAGTCGTAGAGGAATTCGGGCAGAAGCGTAATGACGATCGCCCCGATCACGCTTCCCATCATGCTTGCAAGACCGCCCACAACTATGATGACGAGGACCTCGATCGACAGGGGAAGCGCGAAGCTCTCAGGGCTTGCAAAAAGAGTCAGGTGCGCGTAGATGGCACCCGCCAGGGCGGCCAGAGCGCCGGAGATGGCAAAGACCATCACCTTGTAGTAGAGGACATTGACCCCGAGCGACTCGGCGGCTTCCTCGTTCTCGCGTATCGTTTCCAGGGCAATACCCACACGGGAATTCACCAGATTCCGTATCATGACGAAGACGATGAAGGTGAGGAAGGCCACGAAGTAGTAGAGGGCAACCCCCTGAAGGGGATACCCGAAGAACTTCGGCGCTTGAATACCCATGACGCCTTCCGCGCCGTTCGTGAGCCACTTGGCGTTGAGGAGAAAGAGGGTGGTCACAAGGCACAGGGCCAGCGTCGCCAGGGCGAGATAATGGTCTTTGAGTTTCAGGGTGGGGATGCCTATCACTATCGCCACTACCACGGCAAAACACAGGGCGATGGGTGTCGTCACCCAGAAGGAGAGGCCCGCGTGCACCTCCAGGAGCGATGTCGTATAGGCACCTATCGCGTAGAAGGTGGCGTGAGCGAGCGATATCTGGCCCGTGTACCCGAAGAGAAGATTGAGGCCAACGGCC
>MVQQ01000044.1 GCA_002067555.1 Syntrophorhabdus sp. PtaB.Bin184 | reverse complement strand
AAAATAGAACGTCGCTCCCTTGCCTTCCTCGGCCTCCGCCCGGATCATCCCTCCATGGCGATGGACAATGCGTGCAACTGTGGCAAGACCGATGCCAGTGCCCTCGAAGTCTGCTCTCCTGTGGAGCCGCTGGAAGGGACCGAAGAGCTTGTCCGCGTACCGCATGTCGAAACCGACGCCGTTGTCGCGGATGAAACAGACCCTCCTGCCGTCCTCATCGATGGCTCCGAACTCTATCCGTGCATCAGCATTATTCCGCGTGAACTTGTAAGCATTGCCCAGCAGATTCTCGATGAGAATAGCTACCAGGTCCGGATCGCCGGTAACCTTTATCCCTTCGGCAACGGCAAGCCTCACAGAACGTCCCCGTTCTCTTTCCCCGAGGTCCTTGAAAACACGGCGGACGAGCGCGGTGAGGTCCACGGTCCCGACCCTCATGTCCGTCCGTGACATGCGTGAAAGCCGCAGCAGGTCGTCGATAAGCTGTGCCATTCTCTGGCTTCCGGCACGTACACGCACCAGGTAGTCCCTGCCGCGCTCGTCCACCACATCGTGATAATCCTCCAGCAATGCCTGGCTGAAGCCGTCGATCGCCCGTAGCGGCGCGCGAAGGTCGTGGGACACGGAATAGGAGAATGCTTCCAATTCCCTGTTCGCGACCTCCAACTGAAGAGTCCTTTCGGCAACCCTCTGCTCCAGATCCTCATTGAGCCTGCGGATCCTTTCCTCCGACCGTTTCCGTTCGGTAACGTCGTCAAAGACGACTACGATCTCACCGGAGGGCAAGCTGTACACCTGGTTCTCCACCCACAGTTCTATATTTGCATCCTTGTAGAGCGTCGCCGGGCAAGACTCGGCCAGACCCGTGTCCCGGACCCTGCGGAACGTATCCAGCAGTCCGATCTTTCCAACCTCTGGAAAGACCTCGCGAACGTCCTTCCCCGCATAGTCTGCGGAGAGACAGGTGATCTCCCGGGCCCTGCGATTCATGTCCGTCATGATGAAACACTCCGTTCCCGGGACAGGCCGGTAGACGACAACACCGCTCCTGGTGGTGTCGAAAAGCTCGCGGTACTGTCTCTCGCTTTCTCTCAGCCGTCTTTCGCCGGCGAGCTGGGACAGGGCTTGTTGAGCGATGACCCGCTTGCGCATATAGATGAGACCCATGCTTATCGTCAGGAACAACAGGAACATGATGGCGAGTATCTGAAAGTAGAAGCCAGTCGCGGAGGCGTTAATGGAGCCCCGGCTGCGGCTCACGAACACGTGCCATCCTATGTCGTTGAGGCTGGCATGGGATACGTACCACCTGTCCCGGCCGGGATGAGGCTCGGGGACTGAAAAAGACCGTTCCTGCCCGGTCCCCAGCGCCTCGAAGGCGTCAAAGAAGGGATAACGGTCCAGTTTCCCGGTGGCCGGAAACTTGCTGCTGTAGGCGATATGTCCGTTCCGGTCAACGATCGTGATGGACTCGTCCTCCTCGAGAGGCATCCTCTTGATGAACCTCTCAAGATCCACGGTCCGCTGCGTGCTGACGAGGACACCCGTCACTTTGTTTCCTTCATCGAAGAAGGGCACGGCAATGAAGACCCCCGGGTCCTTCTCGCCGGTCACCCTCAGCAGAACGTTCGAGACATAGGGACGCCAAAACCTGCTGACACCTTTGTACCAATCCCTGTGGGAGAAATCCCTTCCATATGTCTCCGGCCGCCCGGGTGATGTGATCCAGACGACCCCCTTCTTGTCGGACACTGCCAGAATATTGATCTCGGGATTTGTCTTCCTGAGATCGTCAAGGTGCCTTTTTACCTCCTTGACGCTCCTTTGGCTCACCGCTTTGAGGAGGAGAGGCCTGTGTGTGTAGGACTCCAAGCCCTTGACGATCTTGTTGAAATGCTCCTCGAGGACCAGAGAGAAGGTGCTCGCGGTCCCGCGGTCCGAGCGCAGAAATTTATCGCGTGTGCTCCTGTAGCGCTCGGAGAAAAGATAGACCGTCAATACAGCGAGGACTACAAAAACGAGGCCGATGACCAGGACGGTGTGGCGAACCGGCATGAACCAGAGATAGGTTGTGTCATCCCGGTGTTCCTTGTCGTTCCTCCGCCGCAGGTCCATTCAAACACCTATATGATCCCTGGCAGGCGGAAGAAGAGGGTGTTCGTCTTCCTCTTCCGCGTTGAACAGGAACCCTTTCTCCCGGAACAGGGCTAAGCAGGTGGCGACCACGTCAGGATGGTACAGGGAGCCCTTATTCCTTTCTATTTCGTCAAGAGCAGCACCGATGCCGAAAGCAGAACGGTAGGGACGATGGGAAGCCATGGCCTCGACCACATCGGCGACGGCCAGTATCTGGGCCTCAAGGAGTATCTCCCCGTTTCTGAGGCCCTGCGGGTAGCCGGAGCCGTCTAGCCTCTCGTGGTGCTGAAGGACCATCTCCGCGATGGGGACGGGCAGGTCAGCCACCTTAAGGATATCGTAACCCGTCCGGGGATGCATCCGTATGAACTCCATCTCGACATCACTCAGATTTGTAGGCTTGGCCAGCATCTCCGCCGGGACCGAGATCTTGCCGATGTCGTGGATATTCGCCGCCATCCTGACGGTGTCGACCGCATCACCGGGAAGCCCCATCTCTTGAGCAATGGAGCCGGCAAGCCTTGAGACCTTTCGCTGGTGCCCCGCCGTGTAGGGATCTCTCGTTTCCAGCATTATCGATATGACCTCGATGGTTGCAGCGAGACTTTTCCGGAGTTTCTCCGTGGTGGCCTTCCGTTCCTCCTCTATGGTTTTGCGCGCACTGATATCGCGAACGATCAGACTCGTTTTCTGCCGGCCGTCGCTGCCTGTGAAGACGGTTGACGTCATATCGACAGGGAATCTCTCGCCGCTGGCCCGGATCATCGTGAGTTCGGAGTTCACCATGCCGGTCCGTGCGCGGTCCTCCAGCGCGCCCTGGAGGCGCGGGTCACTCGTATCCACGACGCCGTCGCGTCCGATATTCCGCAGGTCTTCGACCGGTCTGCCTAACATCTCGCAGGCGGCCCGGTTGGCGTCAAGGATGGAACCGTCGGACATGGTCAGGAATGGCATCGTGCGAGTGTTCGAAGAGGGACCGGTACCTCTCCTCGCTCTCGCGCAGGGCCACCTCCGCCTTTCTGCGCTCCGTGATGTCCTCCACGATGCCCTGGTAACAGGCGACGGTCCCGTTCTCGCGACGGACAACCTGCACGTTCATGGAGATCCACACCCTGCTTCCGTCCTTGCGATACAGCTCGGCCTCAAACCCCGTTAACCTGTCGGTTGTCTCGAGGAGTTTCTTGTACCTCTCGCGGTCTTGCGGGTTGACGTAGAGTTGCTTGCCGATGTTGGTGACGGTGTTTATCATCTCCTCGGGGGAATCGAAGCGGTGTATCGCGGCTAGCGCGGGATTGACTCGGAGGTATCTTCCCTCCGGCAGGCTCTGGAAGATGCCGACCATCGCGTTGTCGTATATGCTCCGGTAGGCCTCTTCGCTCCTAAGAAGCTCTGCCTGCGTCCTTACGCGGTCGGTTATGTCCCGTGTAGCCGCAATGATGCATGGGCGGCCGTTCAGGACCGTGTAGGTGCTCCTGATCTCGGCGGCGAATACGGTGCCGTCCTTCCTCGTGTGATAGCGAAGCGGGACGCCGGGCTCCTTTACCTCTATCGACCTGGCCGTCTTCTCCGGTTCGGCGGAGAGATCGACGATCCTTCTCTGCAGCAGTTCCCCTCTGGAGTAGCCATACAGGGACAGGGCGGCCCCGTTGGCCTCGAAGATCCGGCCCGTCTCGTAGTCCGCAAGGTAGATGGCGTCGGACTCGAGCTCGAAGAGCTGGCGGTACTTCTCCTCCCTTTCGGCGATGGCCAGTTCCGTCCTCTTGCACTCGGAGATATCGAGGCCGACGCCAAGAAGGTGATTCTTACCGTCAAGAACGACCCTCTTGCCGGTGAAGACGTGGGACACCGGGCTTCCATCCTTGAGGATCAGCTCTGCCTCAACGGTGATCTCGTTTCCTTCGAAGCATTCCCGTATCCGCTCCTCCACGCGTTCGCGGCCCTCGCCTCTGAAGAAATCGACGGGTTTCATCCGGGTGATCTCCTCCGCCGAGTAACCGGAGACTCTTTCCAAGTTCCTGTTCCATCTTACATAGTTCAGCTCATCGTCGAAGAGGTAGAAGATCCCCGGCAGGCCGTCTATGATGGAGTCGGAGATCCTCTTCTCGAGAATGAGATCCTTCTCCGCGAGCTTCCGCTTCGTTATGTCCTCCACCGTTCCTTCGTAGTAGACGATGCGACCCTTGGCGTCCTTGACGGCACGGGCATTGATGGAAACCCATATGAGGGCCCTGTCCTTCCGTATCGCCCTGACCTCGAAATTGTTGACCACGCCGTATTCTTCCACCAGTCTCTTGAACCGATCACGGTCCTCGCGTTCGGCGTAGAGCTGTGCGCCGATATCGGAAACCTCGGTCATAAGCTCCTTCTCCGAAGAGTACCCCAGCATCCGCAGATACGCCGGGTTTGTCATCAGGAACCTTCCATCCTCGGTCGTCTGAAAAACCCCCTCGACGGCGTTCTCAAGGATCGAGCGGTATTTCATTTCGGTGCGGAACAGGGCGGTCTTCATGTCCAGCAGCACGGTGGTGTCCTGTATGCTCTCCGATACGCCAACGATTTCGTGCCTGCTGTTGAGAATGGGAGAGAGGGAGATGGTGGCCGGGAAAGTAGAACCGTTCTTTCTGAGCCGGATCGTGCGAAGGTCCCGGATGCTTTGCCCGGCCAACAGTTTTTCGCGCAAGTCGTCAAATTCGTGGCTCCGGTCAGGGGGAGTAAGCATGGACACGTGGTGTCCGAAGGCCTCGTTGGCAGCATATCCGAACATCCTGCCCGCCACTCTGTTCCAGCTCACGATCGTGCCTTGCACGGTCAAGCCCAGGATCGCGTTCCGTGAGGATTCAACAATGGCGGCCAGCAAGGAATCCTTCTGAAAGAGCGCATCCTTTGTCAGGGACGATTGCCTCAGGTCTGTGTTTTCACGGCGCAGGCGCTCAATCTCTCTGGTCCTGTCGTCCTTTTTCATGCGTTTAACACCCATACATCCCTCTGTGTTCACCGCCCGCGTCTTGTTGAAGGTGGGAGACATGGACGGAATAGCGTGGAAGGACCTGCCCTTCTTTCTGAGGCAGTTCACCCCGACGCTTGCCGAGTTCACTCGGTAGCCCCTTCCTGTGTATCTTCCAGAGATTCTCCTGATCGTTAGCGGGAAAAAGCATGCATACGTGCTGACCGTGCACGTCGGCAGAGGTGCACCCGAAAAGCATTTCCGCTGTCCCGTTCCCGGCCATGAGGTTGCCAGCGCCGGCGAGTACCATGACGTCATCCACCGAGGTGTCGGTAACGCTAGCCTGAAGCAGGGTTTTATGGGTGATGCTGTCTTTCCGGAGAGACAATTCCTCAAGAACGAGGATACGATTCCGAAGGTCCTGGACCTCACGGATGAGATCCATCCTCTTCATCCTATGGAGATTCATAGAGTCTCACACCCGTTTCCCTTGCTCCCGGCGGAGGGGCCCAGGCGTGAATATATTTTCAGAGCCATGGGACCTGACCGCATTGATGATGACCGGGGTGTCCGACCTTCAAGAAAAAGGCCCATCAGGTACTGTATAATATTAGCTCTTGCCGTTCAGAGTGTCTGTCAGAAGATATGGACAGTTTGTGTAGGAAGACAACGTGCTAAGATGTCACATTCCGAGGCCGGAGAGGGGACACTTAGTTTAGGTTTATGGAGCCTTCGGCCCTGCAAGGCCATTCTGGATGGCGAATCGAATCAGGGCTGGCATGCCCTTGACGCCCAGCTTGGTCATTATCCTGCTCCGGTAGGTATCGACGGTCTTCGGGGAGAGAAAGGCA
The DNA here is from genome assembly GCA_002067555.1 of Syntrophorhabdus sp. PtaB.Bin184. GTDB lineage: Bacteria > Desulfobacterota > Syntrophorhabdia > Syntrophorhabdales > Syntrophorhabdaceae > Delta-02. The sequence continues at coordinate 8,663 of MVQQ01000044.1, read as the reverse complement.
GCACGGGCTATCTCTGTTGTCGTCCTGCCCTCCACGAACAGCTGGAGCACCTCTCTCTCTCGCCGGCTCAACCGCGCGAAAGGGCTTCCGGAGTCCAGAAGACCGCCCAGATGCATGAAGCCATTCATGACAGCATCAGAGGCCTCTTCGCTCATGTATCGTCTTCCCTCCCGGGCAGCCCGTATGGCAACGATCACCTCGCTGCCGGCTGATTCCTTGAAAACGTAACCACTGGCACCCGCGTGAAAGGCCCGGTATATATACTCGGGAGACGCGTACATGGTAAGGATTAACACGTGTGTGGAGGGCAGTTTCTCCAAGATCCTTGCCGTGGCGTCTATGCCGTTAAGATCGGGCATGACGATGTCCATCACCACAACATCGGGGTTGAGCTTCAGTGCCTCGCTGACGGCGTCGCGACCGGTACCCACACTGCAAACGACCTCCATATCCTGCTGTGCCTCGAGAAGCATCTTCAGCCCGTCGCGGACAATGCGATGATCGTCCGCAAGAAGCACGGTCGTCCTCATCCCGGCACCTCCGTTACCACCCTCGTGCCCTTTCCCGGTGCCGACTCAACACGCAGGCTGCCTCCGATGGAGACGGCCCGCTCTCTCATTATGCGAAATCCCCAGCCCTGAAGATCGGAGACGCTTCTGTCGCCGAGGTCCTTTTCGGGAGGCATGCCCGTTCCGTTGTCCTCAATGATGAGCCGGATGGTATCATCATTCTTGTGCAGCCCTATCAGGACCTCTGTGGCCCCTGCATGGCGGATAACGTTCGTTAGGGATTCCTGGGCTATACGAAACAGCTCGAGCTCCCTGTCGGCGTCGAGCCGGCCCTTGAAGAAGCCACCAGAAAAAATGACCTTGATGCCCGCCCGGCCGACGAACTCCTTGCAGTACCATTCCAGGGCCGCCACCAGGCCATAGTCCTCAAGGACGGGATTTCTGAGGTCCGTAATGAGATGCCGCACCCGGTTCATTGCTGTCTTGATGAGCCCGAGACTGTCGTCGATGCGGGGCATGACCTTCGCCGCGGTCTTTTTCGGGAGAATCGAAGCCATGATGTTGAGGTTGATCCCGAGGGCTGTCAGGTGCTGCCCCAGGTCGTCGTGTAGCGAGTGGGCTATCCGCCTTCGCTCCCTTTCTTCCACTTCGCTCAATCGGGCCTTTACTCGTCGAAGCTCCGCTTGAGACCTTTCCAGTTCTTCCTGCAACCGCTTCAGATCCGTCACATCGCGGACACTGCTCACCGCTGTCCCCACCGAACCGTCGCTGCCAATCTCCGGCGAGACGCTGGCCTGGAATGTCCGTTCGATCCCGTCACTGCCTGTACACTTGAATTCGAAAGTTTGGCGGCTCTTTGTTTCAAAGACGGGGGGAAGTTTTTCACGGAAGAGCCTGCAGAGATCGCCGGGCATCCCCAATTCTTCGGGTGTCTTCCCGAGGAGTTCATGGGAAGAGAGGCCCGTCAGTTCCACAGCCGCCCTGTTCATGAAGAGGTACCGGAGGTCCCTGTCGAAACGAACGATGTGGTCCCCGGTGTTGTTGACGAGGGTCTCGATTTCCTTTTCTTTTCGCACCAATTCTTCCTCGGCGCGTCTTCGTTCCGTGATGTCGCGTACGAAAGCACCGATTCCTATCCTGCCGCCCGTCAGTGTGACGGGGAATTTTGTCATTTCGTACGTCTTTTCTCCCATGGTTTTTTCACTCACCATGGTCGTCCGCAGTCTCTGCGTTTCCTCATCGGTGTACCGAGCCTGAAGGGCCACCCCTTCCTGTACCAGACTGAAGTCATCGGCACCGATGATCTCTTCCCGGGTTGTGCCAAAATACTCGAGAAGCGCCTTGTTGGCAAAAAGGTACCGCATCTCCTCGTCCTTGAGGAAAACAAAATCCGAAGTTGAGTCGAGAAATGTCCGGTATCTGTGCTCGCTCGCCTCCAGGGCTTCTTGGGCACGCCTGCGCTCGGTCATGTCACGGACGATCAGGCTCGTCCTCTGAAGTCCCTCGCTGTCCCTGTAAATGCCCGACGAGACCTCCGCCGGGAACCTCCGAGCCCCCGATCGCACCATCGTGATCTCTCCTCTGGCCCTGCCGGACATTGCTCTTTCTTTCAGGAGGGCTCCTAAACGCGGGTCGGTCTCATCGACGAGACCCTTGCGCCCCAGTTGAACGATCTCTTCCCGGGACCTGCCGAACATGACGCAAGCGGACTCATTGGCGTCGAGGATCGTCCCGTCGGGTCTCGTCAGGAATATGGCATCCTGGGAGTTCTCAAAGAGCGTGCGATATCTCTCTTCGCTCTCCCTGAGCATCTCTTCACTTCGCCTCCGCTCCGTGATATCGACATCTACCTCCAGGACAGAGAGTGTACCGTCAAGATCGAGGAAGGGGAAATCGTGAACGTCGATTATACGGCCGTCCGGGGTATGACATTCCCAATGGTGCGGCGCACCGGTCCTCAGGGCTTCAAGGGTCTGACAAAACGCACAGGGGCCATCCTGCCCGAAGACGTAGTCGTAACATGGCCGTCCATTGGATTCACCGAAGACCTCCCGGAAGGCACGATTCGCGAAGGGTATCTGATAATCCGGTCTGACGATGCAGACCATTACCGGCAGTGTCTCCAGCGCGTCGAAGAGCATCTGCCGTTCCTTCCTGACATGCGTAACGTCGAGAATCGACTCGATGGCCCCGACCACATTGCCGTCGCTGTCGCGAAGAGGGGCCGCCTTAAGCCACAGCACCGTCCTCCGCCCGTCTTTGTAGACCGCCTCCGTCTCGGCGAAGAGTACGTCACCGTGGCGGGTGGCGGAGGAATATTTCCTCCTTACATCCTCGTCCGGCAGACCGACTAGCTCCGCCAGGGCCGGTCGTTGCTCTCCGTACAGCGAGACGGCATACTCTTCGTTGCCTTTACCGAGCATCTCAGTCTTCGAGAAGCCCGTCAGTTCCTCAAGTGCCCTGTTCCATATAACGATCCTTCCCTTGAGGTCTATGGAGAAAACGGCATCGGGCAAAGAATCCACAACAGCGGTATCGATAGAGTGTTTGTCGTGACCCCGACCCTCGCCGGCAATGCTCTTTCGAGTCGAACCATTCATCATCTCAGCCTCCCGATCTCTTCGACAAGCTTGTCCTTTGTCACTCGAAGTACAAACATAACATACGTTACCGTCCATTTTCCAGAGAGTCGAACCTGAAGTATCGTGCCATGTGGGCGGGCGTCAGGGATGGAAGGAATGATTCACGGCAATCTCATGGGTCATAGGGAACGATTCATACAAGAACTCCGGCCACGCCCATTTCTTGATCCCTGAACAGAAGTGTTCGGTAAAGTACACGGTAACATGACAGTCGCTGGACCCGGGAAGGAGTGTTAGAATAGGGTCGTTTCCGGAAATACTTGACGGGTGTATGGCAGGGTTAAGAAGGTAACTGGACAGGTTGGGTGCGAAAATCGGGGTATGCCCTGCTGGTCCTGAACAGGCGTCTTTCTCGACTCCTCTCTAGAACAGGCAAATAGGACGCTACAATGAAAGATGGCAATGCTTTGTGCGGCAGTTGCGGACATACAAACATCGTTTCTATCGACTCGATGAACGTGAAGCCCTCGAAGTTCTCATTTTGTTTCCTCATGTACTTAAGCTATTTGGGTCAATCCTGCAGACTGCCATCTCATCAATATCATTCGGGACAGACGAGAGTTGTTTCTGTCGCATTCGCGCCAGATTACGTATTGAAATGCGAAGCCATTGATGGTAATGATTAGATTGTTAGCTTTTCATAAGACTATCCGATGCTATTGGTTGTTTTTCCAGGAATTGAAAGCGCGTTAAGAATATCGACAGTTTTACACATGCGGAAGGCACCGAAGTGAATCAACAGAAAATGGCAGAATACGGGTATTTGAAAAGCTTTGTGGCTTTGCTGATGCCTGGTTTAGAACTCAACGAGAATAACACTGAGTGCGGCGAATCCCCAGACTTTGTTGTCAACCTGGAGAATAGGAGAATAGGTGTAGAAATAACGGATCACTATTCAGACGACATTGATGTCAATGGAAGACCTCGCCAGGCAACAGAGGCAGATTGGGAATCACTAAGAGAAGCAATAATGGATAGGGTCTGGAGAGATAGTGTTCTGGAAAAAACGGAAGGCATCCTTGAATTCAAAGGACTCGAGGTGCCTCGCAAGAAAGAGTTCGGACAATTCATTGAAGAACTAATTCAACTGGCCAGAGCAATGCTACGTTCCCATCATGACGTCTCAGGTATCAATGAAGAATATCCTTTGTTAAAAAGGTATTTGGTCAGAATGCATCTAAAGTCTGCTGAATGCTTCATATCGTGGACTTGGAACTATGACTCTGGATGGGTGGGGCTTACGGAAGAAGAACTGATCAAGACAATTGGACGGAAAACCACATTGGCCGACAATTATCGAGCCGACATGGATGAACTGTGGTTAGTTGTTGTCGAGGGATACAAGATTTCACAGGGCATGGGCCTTTTCTTGGAGCGCTACTTGGAAGGTTTTGAACGAGTTGACCGCCTGCTGTCTGAATCAAGATTTGAGAGGGCGTTCATCTACCAGTATATGCATGGCGTTGTATATTGTTGGCCGGGATGGACCAAGGTCGGTCAAGAGAAGCTCACAGAAACGATAAAGGGGTCTTCGTGATATTCTTGATTGGCGTTACTCATTCTGTTCAGGATTATCGATCCGTCCAACGGTTCGGGGGAGAGACTGCCAATCTGATAGAAGAGTTTAAATCTTTTGTCCACAGGATTATCAGAGCAAATTCGATTGTGGCGTTAGCTGAGGAATATCAAGAATGCTTGGATGGAAAACGTACTCATTCTGTCCTTGCGGAGATTGCACAATCCTGCGATCCTATCCTGCCCCACTGCTATTGTGATCCTAGTTCGGAGGAACGCGGAAGAATGGGTATACCCACCAGAGTAGAAATAGAAAGAGCTGTTCTGAAAAGTTTTGGCCTCAACTACAAAAGTTTTCACCACTACAAAAGCTTCGGCGATTGCTGCGTTCCTTATGGTCTTGTGGAAAAGCGGATAAAGAAAATGGAAATGCGCTATTGGTCTCAAAGAGAAGCATTTTGGCTTGATAAGGTGGGAGAACGGATACAAGACAATATCTTATTCGTTGTCGGCGCATGTCACATAAAGAGCTTCACAGCCTTGATAGAACACCTCGGCCACGAAACTCATTGTATTGCTGCCAATTGGGGAAAGGGTGAAGGATCTCCGAGTTCCGGAGCATTACAGGACCTCTAGGAGCGAGATCAGGAAATGTCTCTATACGAACAGTTGACCGCTAAGCAGAAGAGATCTATCAAAGTGGATATCAATCTAGTGCTTTCACCCAAAGGTCTCTTCGTCCCCAAAACTATTGGAGAGCTTAAGAATGTGTTCTTTCGTCCAAAAATCAGATTCAAGGGAAGAGACATTTATCTCTCTGAAAAGGGTCGTACCGCTTTGCGAAGGATATGCGGTTTTGTTCTTCAGACTGCGAAATACTCCGAAATGCTTAGTTACGCCGACATTCTTCAGGGAACAATTGCCGAACTTGAACGATGGTTCAACCTGAATCTTGTTCCGAGCGACATCGAGTTTATCAATCCTCTTGATACATTGCTTTCCAAGAAAGTGATTAATTACACTTTTGTCTGTAGAGTAGATGGTTTCAGCTTGAGTGGAATAAACGCCATCTCTATAGGAAAAAGGAGAATTAGAAGATACAGCGACAGGCTATTTTCCGGGGTTCGAGACACGGATTCCAAATTCATGGATGCTATTGAGAGAGAATACTCCGACAGCTTAGTCATTGTGGGGACCGAAAAAGGTAGCATGCCGGTTGCTGAGAGGAAGTTCCTTTACAACGCAGAACTCTCGCTGTCGGTGTTGAGACTCTATTCTTGCGCTCTGTACAAGGGTGCCATACGTAAGGTCGGTATCCGCTTAGTGAATGGTTCTATGAGTGCGACGCACATGCCCGCCACCATTTACGGCTGGCAAACCTCTGGCAAACGCTTGGTATCCTCTCGGAGTTTTAAACGTGACCAAGATTTGAAATTAGAACCAGACGTTGTCAAGCAGATTAGATCCGAATGTTTCTTTGATGAGCTTTCAAAGTTGATCGACAAGAACGGAAGGAACGAATTGGAGGAAGCCGTTGTCAAATCTGTCTTCTGGATGGGTGAAGCCCAAAAGGATCGTCTAGCGGCCTCAGTGTGGACGAAATTATGGTCGTGTATGGAATGCTTTTTTACTCTCGGAACAGACAGGATCACAGAACAAAATGCCCGGGGTATAGCTTCGATATTGCTGTATGGTGGTTACAAACACGATAAACACAATGATTACGGAAAAACAAAAAAGAAAATAAAGCAATTTTACGGGCTCAGATCAAAGATTGTTCATGGCGCCGAGTATACACATATAGATGATGTGCTTCTTGATGAGTTCTCTTTCATGGTTGCCTGGGTAATTATAACCATGGTTGCTCTCCTGAAAAGAGGCTATACGAAACTTGCCCAGGTCCGTAAAGAAGCCGAACGTTTGGACACAATTTCCTCTCATGCAATGACAGGATAACCGGATAGCGTAGTTGTGTAGTAGCCCCCGTTTGAACCGGACACTCGTTCCTCCCGTGAACAAAACCGGAAGGAACGGTCAGCTGTATTTCTTCAGACCCTGTCTCTGCAGGATCTCTTCACCCTATTCTATAGTGTTGAAGTCAGGGAAAGCTTGGGTGGTGGATAATATAGCGGGAGTGTCCCTCTCTATGCACAAGCCTAGTATTAGCCCATGCTATTCCGAGTCCTACACCATCAACATGAATTGTCACTAGTTCGCTATTTTGTTCCTTCATCGCCATATATTCCTTGACCGTTAACTCCGCCTGGGTGATTGATACAAAAGAAAAAGCAACAATGACCCCAATAACGAGCCATCCCACCTTGAACCACTCTCTTAAGCCACTCTTTCGTGGGACTCCTTTCAAGTTTCACTTCTCATTGCAGGGGAATGTTCTTATTAGTCCATCAAGCAAGAGCATTCCAACAAGGGCGTCTTGCGTTTTTTGAAAACCCATTTTGTTTTCCGCCCGTTCTATTTCATCATCTAATATGCGAACCAAATTATGAGCATTAAGGTTGAGTTTAGGGGGTGGACAATATAGCAGGGATTTCCCACGCACTTGAAGTTCACTATTATACCATCCAATCCCGGTTCCTATACCACTGATATAAATTGTGACCGTTCTTGAATCTTGGGCCTTCAGGTCTTTGTAATCCTTGACCGTTAACTCCGCTTGGGCGATTGATACAAAAGAAAAAACAATAATGACCCCAATAACGAGCCACCTTACCATCCCCGACCCCCTTCTCATACATGCTGTAATCTCATCTCGCATATTGTTGGCTGGCCTTTTTCTCAAGTTCCAGCTCCGTTTTCGACAATACGGTAATGACCTCTTTCAAGGTTTCGTCGTTCAATGAAACGCCCTTCTCGCTTGGCTTCCATTCCCCAGCCCTGTCCTTCCAGAACACCCGGCAGTCGATGAACTCATGGCCCTTGTACTCTTCAAGGGATACCCGGATGCATTCCTTCTGGTTCTTCTCGATTTCGGATATAATCATGTTACCCTTCTATTTTTCTGGATCCTTAAGGAATAAGCCCAAGATGAAAAGTACTATTCCCCCAAGACAGGCGGCTACTGCGATAATTTCTAATTCCGACATAGAGTGATGAAGGGTTCTTATTGGGCCCAGCTGGCCCTCCCGTATCATGCGCCGTAACTCTATCATTTCGGGTTCCTGGGAAATGTCCCTGAGAGCTGGTACATCTCTCTGATCTACCCCCGTTTATTGTACCACTTCCAAAGTTGGTTTCTCAATCAATGACTGCACCGCAAAAAACGGACCCACACAAAGTGTTCGTTTTCAGGCATTTTCCCCAATTATAGAGAAAGTGTTATACTGAGCTAATACTGAAAGGGGAAGTGTATCGACCACCGCTCTCGTCAATCCTGTCAGAGGGGGACGCGGACTATAGGCATAAGGGGGTGTCATCATGTTCCACGGCAAGATCTCCAGAGATATAGCACAGGGTCTGGTAGAGCTTCAGAAGCGCATCTCGCAGGCCGGGATACCCCCATCGAAGCTCGATGAGTCGATTAACGTGGCCACCTGGAACATCCGGGAGTTCGGGAAGAAGAAAAGAAACGAGGCAGCCGTGCATTACATCGCCGAGATCCTCGGGCAGTTCGATCTCATAGGCATCGTTGAGCTCCGGGACGATCTGGGTGACCTCAAGCGTGTCCTCGATATCCTGGGACCCTACTGGCGCACCGTCTATTCCGACATGATCCGCGACGGGGGTGGCAACTGGGAGCGCATCGCCTACATCTACGATAAGCGGGCCGTCGTGTTCAACGGCCTGGCAGCGGAGGCAAACCCTCCCCGCACGAAGAGGGGGAAGGAGTACTTGAGTGACATCTCCTGGTGGAGAAGCCCCTACTACGCGTCCTTCCGGTCCGGCAACTTCGATTTCGTGCTCCTTACCGTCCACATCAGGTGGGGAGAGAGCGAGAAGGACCGGCAGGAAGAGATATCCCTCGTTGCCGACCGGGTCG
>MVQQ01000043.1 GCA_002067555.1 Syntrophorhabdus sp. PtaB.Bin184 | reverse complement strand
CCACAAGCATGACCTCCGCGCCTTCATCCGAGGCCGCGATGGCCGCCATCATCCCGGCAAGCCCCGCTCCAACAATGATCACTCCGTTCTGCATGTCATGATTCCTTTCTTATTTCAGTCCCGCATTATAGTCAAAGACCGCTTATCAGATCTGGCCCCTGTATATGGCCCTGAACTCCTCCACGAGGAGCACATTGAGAAGATCTTTTATGTGGCCGGGAGGTTTCCCGAACCAGGAGAACTTGCCGTCGACGGCAAGCATACTGAAGGTCTTCTTTTTCACGGGATCGTAAAGGACGATGATCTGGCTCGTGTCGCACATGTGAGGCTTGCAGCACACGACAAGCACGAAACTCTCCCTGGATACCCGTATCATCCGGTTCTTACCCTGGGCGGTGCCCGTGAGGGACCTTACCCAATCCTCGAACTTTCCCTCCTCGACCATTGCCGTGTAGGCCGCCCGGAAATCGTCCACCTTGAGCGTCTCCCACGGGTAAACCTCATACCTTTTATACTGGTCGGGGAAGGACACAAACTCGATCACGATCTGCGACTTTCCGCTCCCGGGCTTTCCCGCGGACTCTTTCTTCGGCGTCTGACCATGGACGTCCATGACACCGAGACCAAGGAAGATCGCCGCCGCCGCTATCAGGACCGTCATCTTTCTCATCGCATCTCCCCGCCGGATCTCTATATGTCCAGCAGATAACCTTTCTGCACAAGCCATTCCTTGCGCCGCTTGTAATCGGGCATCACCTTCCCGACGTATTCCCAGAACCGCTTCGAATGGTTCTTGATCTTTGTGTGCGCAAGCTCATGGACCACGATATAGTCAATGACATCGTAGGGGGCCATGACGAGGCGAAAACTGAAGGAGAGCCTGTTGTCCGCGGAACAGGAGCCGTAGCGGGTCCGCGCGCTCGTTATCCGTATCCCTTTCCATGTCAGGTCAAGGCGCCTGGCGTGGAAACCGACCCGCTCGGGGAAGATCTGCCGCGCCCTCTGCCTGTACCATTCCCGGAACATCTCGCGGCCATCGGCGTCGTGATCGCTGCAGAGCCGGAAGGTGCCGCGGTAGAGGCTCAGCTTTGCCGACTTCCCCTCGATGACCTCCAGGGGATACTCTTCACCGAGATAGAGGAACCGTTCTCCCGTCACGTAGCGCCTCTGTCCCGTCCTGCCGATAACGTCCTTGTATTCCTTAAGCTTTTTCGCTATCCAATGGACCTTCGATCTGAAGAACCGGTTTATCTCCTCTTCCGGCGTCCTTTCGGGGACAAGGATGACGACGGCCCCGCTCCTCTCCACCTTCAGCGTCATGGTCCGCTTGCGCATCTTGCTGCGGACGACGCGGTAGTTGAGAAAATCCGTCTCGCTGAAGAGAGAAGCCTGCCCTTCCACGTTCCCTCTGACACCTTGCGGCTTTCCCCGGACCAGTCCGGGTTTTCAGATCTCCAGTTCCTCACCCAGGTGGGGCACATATGTGGTGAGTCCCAATTTCTCCCTCACTATCTTTTCGAACTCCAGGGCGACGGGTTCCTCACCGTGGACGATAAAGACCCGGGGGTTGTTCGTGAACGTCCCCAGCCACTCGAGAAGCTCCCCCTGATCGGCATGGGCCGAGAACCCGCCGATCGTGTGCACCTTTGCCCGTATGGCCATCTCCTCGCCGAGGATATAGGCCCTCTTCGCCCCGTCCACGATGTACCGGCCCAGTGTCCCGGGCACCTGGAACCCGGTGAAGATGATGCTGCACTCCTGTCTCCAGATGTTGTGCTTGAAGTGATGGCGGATCCTGCCCCCCTCACACATCCCGCTGCCCGCGATGATGACGGCGCCTGACTTGATCCGGTTGATCTTCTGGGATTCTTCGATGGTGGTCGTGAAGTGGATCCTCATCCCGGCCGAGCTTCTGAACTTGAAGCTGTTCACCGCCTCGGCGTCGAAGAACTCCGGGTGGGCCATGTAGATCTTCGTGGCCCTGTCCGCGAGAGGACTGTCAACGTAGACATCGAGGTCCTTGAGCGCGCCTTCCTTCACCAGCCTGTCGAGGATATAGAGAACGTCCTGGGTCCTGCCGACCGCGAAGGACGGGAGAAGGACGTTGCCTCCCCGCTTGAAGGTTTCCTTGACGGCCTTTGCCAGCTCCTCGATGCTCGCTTCCAGGTCCTTGTGGAACCGGTTCCCGTACGTGGACTCGATCACAACATAATCCGCCTCGGTGATGTGCTGAGGGTCCCGTATGATGGGATTCCCGTTCTTGCCGATGTCCCCGGAGAAAACGATCTTCTTGTCGCGCCCGCCGTCCCGGAACCACAGCTCGAGGCTGGCCGATCCCAGTATGTGCCCCGCATCGACAAAACGGAACCTCATCCCGCCCGGCAACTGGTGCAGGGAATCATAACCGTTCTGGTCGAAATACGGGAGGCACGCCCTGACGTCCTCTGTTGTGTAAAGGGGCTCAAATACCTGGTCCTTGCCCGCCCTCTGCGCCTTCTTCGTCTGCCACTCGGCATCCTTTTCCTGGATATGCGCTGAATCGAGAAGGATGATCTCGGCGAGTTCCGCCGTGGCTGACGTGGTCAGTATCCTGCCCGGAAAACCGCCGGCCGCAAGGCGTGGTATCAATCCCGAGTGGTCGAGGTGCGCATGGGTGAGAAGGAGGGTGTCTATCTGGTCGGGATGGAACCGGAAGGGCTCCCGGTTCAAGGCATCGGAATTCCTGCCCTGATTCATACCGCAGTCCACAAGGACCTGGGTACCATCCGTCAAGAGGTGGAAGCACGACCCTGTGACCTTTCTGGCAGCACCGAGAAACCTGATCTTCATTCGTCACCCCGTGGGAATCAGTATGGAACCGGACCGGAACTGAGCCTGGAATCACTTGATTATACCCGGAGGATTTCTGCTTTTCAAGGTCAAACAGACCGCTTGAACCGCTTGAGCCGCTTGAACCGATTGAGCGAAAGAGGCAAAAGACCGCAGGTGGTCGAATTGGAGAATGTTTTGGGTCCGGCTCCCGCCGGCGGAACGGGCCGTACGATCACGCAGGGGCCTTGACGCTCAAGCGGTTCAAGCGGCTCAAGCGGTCTTTCAGGCTTCGGGGCTGCGGTAGTAGGGGAAGTGGGTCACCATCTTGGCTTCGATGTCGTCGAGGACCGTCTCGGCGAATTCCCGGAGGTCGGCGGCGGCCTCCCAGCCGGGAGGTTCATAGTCCTCGCCGCTCCTGAGCATCAGGAAATTGGCAAGTCTCGGCGGCCTCCATGTCATCATGGCAGTGACCGTCTCCGACACATCCATCTCCACGATGACCTCCCCCCTCTTGATCGCGTACAGGGCGGCATGCACGCAATGGAGACTCTCCTCCCGCACTTCCTCGCCGTCCATCTCGAGGAGCCCGCGTGCCTTGACGTTCACCGGCATCCTGTTGAGCTCCCTGATCATATCTCCGTCGTTCATGGCGCGTACCCGCTTCTATTTACACCTACGGCACGGACATAATCAAGGATTTTCACGCCCTCGCCCTTGTGAAAAAACATTGACTCCTCTCCTTTTCCGGTGATATCATTAGACATGTTTGGTTTAGGCGTTCCTGAG
>MVQQ01000042.1 GCA_002067555.1 Syntrophorhabdus sp. PtaB.Bin184 | reverse complement strand
GGACCCTTTCGCCATCCATCCTGACGGACGGCGTCTTCCCGGTCTCATGGAACTCGAAGGTTATTGACCTGGCGGCATAGAGCGGCTCGATCTCCGAAGCAGCCCTCTGCACTATAGGTTTAACATCTCCGGCGGCAAAGTTGAAGTCAATAATGCCGGCTTCCATCTTTGACAGGTCGAGAAGGGAATTCACGTGTTCTATCAAGCGGTTGCACTCCTCTGACATGATGGCAAGGACCTTATTCCTCGCTTGCCCGTGGGACCCGTCGGCATCCCTCTTGAGCAGGGCGATGCCCCCTTTCATGGAAGCAAGGGGGGTCCGCAGCTCGTGAGCCATGAGAGAAAAAAAGTCGGATTTCATCCTGTCCGCCTCTTTCAACCTGTCGCACATGAGATTGAGGGCCCGTGCAAGGTGCCCGATCTCCGGCGGTGAAGAAAGGGTGAGGGGGTCCTCGAAGTTGCCGCTGGAGATCTTTCGCGTCTTCCTCTTTATGACGGAAAGGGGCCGCGTGATGCTGAGCGTGATTCCCGCGGCGATGAGAATACCGATGAGAAGCGATGAGGCTGCCATGAGGAGGCCGGTCCTGAGCGCCCTCGTCCCCGCCTTTGCCAACCCGTCTATCCTGTTTCTCGTGTCGTCCTCGATATAGAGTTCAAGGTTCTTGATCTCCTCTATCATGGCCTCGACGGTCTTTTCCTTCTCCTGCCGGTACCAGCCGGGGCGACGCGCGCCGCCGGACCCTCCGTTCTTTGCCTCCTCCTCGATGAGGTCCCTGTACCGGGAGTGCTGTTTTGCGATGTTGTCAAGTATCTCCTTGCTGCCGAGGGTATCGGCGATCGCGGAGGCCCCGGCGAGGTGCTTTGTGAAGTCCCTGCCGGCCTTGACGAAGCCTTCGCGGAAGGCAGGGTCCTTCGAGATGGCATATTTCTTCTCGTAGGACAGCTCGGAAAGAAGGGCGTCGCTCAGCCGCTCCTTGTGCTCGATGAGGCGCTCTCCCAGTTCGAGCATATGGGCGCTCGCCTTGTTGAACTCGTTCAGCTTTATCATCGAGTAAACGCTCACCGACGTCGTGACGGCAAAAAGGGCGGCAAACCCGATGATGAGCCGCGAAACCACGTTCAATCTGGAGAAACCGGTCACTGAACCATTTACCTCTTTGCGGACGGGACACTGCAGGGCTCTTCGCCCGGGAAGACCGGACCCCCGTACCGACCTTCTCAGCAAACCTCCGTTTGCCTCAGTTTACACTCTTGGCGGAGGGAAAGAAAGCCATTCTCCGAAGCGATCCGGGTCCATCGATGAAGAGCACGGCAAAGGAACGACAAAGGCCCTCAAAAAGAGGGCCTTTGTCCATTGACGGATTACACGTTATGGAACGACAAAGTTGAATTTATGGCACTGGTTGCAGTAGTTCTCCGATTTCGCGTGCTGGCGATGGCAGAGGGTACAATCCAGCGAAGTCCCGTAGTGGGGAGACGTGTGGGGGTTTTCGGGCTTGACCTTTGCCGTCCTCTCCGCAAGCTTGTCGGCGTTGTGGCACTTCAGACACTGATCCACGTCGACCGCCTCGGGCTTTGCGGCCTTTCCGTGACATTTCTCGCACGTCACACCCCTCAGCTGATGGAGGTGGCCGCCGGGCAGCTTCCCCTGCAGCATCTGGGGACCTCCCTTCGCGTGGCAGCCAAGGCAGTCCTTGTAGGCCATTGCCTTCGTGTCCGGATGGGAAGGCGAGAACACCTTTTCCTCGCCATGGCACGCCTTGCAGTCGCCCCCCTTTGCCGAGGTCACCTGTTTTGGCGCCGCGTAGAGGGTGCCTGTATACACAAAAAGCACCGCCAGGACCAGCGCGGCGACAAGAAGCCGATCGGGAGAGAACCTGGTGGTTCCATGCTTATGCATCATCTCTTCCTCCCTTTCCCCGCCGGATCAGCCCCACGCTGTTTCTTTCGCGGCATTCTTTCCGGCGATGCGGCCGAAAACGATGCAATCGGCCATGGCCACCCCGCCCAGGCGAACGGCTCCATGGATCCCGCCCGTCACCTCACCGGCGGCATAGAGCCCTTTCAAAGGTTTAAGGCTGAAACCGAAGACCTGCGCGTTCTTGTCGATCACCAGGCCGCCCATGGTATGGTGGACCTTGGGCCAGAGCCTTGCCGCGTAGAACGGGGGCGCGACCGTCGGTTTCGCGTCGGGGAAGATCATGCAGGCGAAATCATCGTCCTTTTTCTTCTCCACGAAGGAGTTCCACCGGGAGATCTCCTTCTGAAAGGTCTCCAGAGGGATGTTGTAGTTCTTCGCGAGGGCTTCCAGGCTGTCGAACTTCTTTACCGCCCCGTTCTGCAGGCCCTTCTCCAGGGCGTTGGGGAATACCTGTTTGGGCACGGAGTAAGAATCTCCCATGATTATCACGGGATGGCCGAGGAGGATGATGGCATCAGCCCTCTCCTTGCGGTTTCCCGTTTCCTTGAAGAAACGCTTCCCCGTCGCGGGGTCGATCATAGGCCCGTAACCGACAAGGCGCTCGCAGAAGAGGGGAACATGGCCGAACCCTTTCTCATCGGGGCTCGTCCAGGGTCCAAGCTGTATCCAATCCATCTGGACATCCATGGCACCCGCCATGCAGGCGGCAAGCAAGGCCTCGCCTGTCGCGCCCGGCTGGTTCGTCGACCCGAATTTCTCCGTGAGACGGGGATCCTGGATCCGGCGCAGGGCGATGTCGTTGGAGAACCCTCCCGAGGTGAGGACCACGGCCTTGCCGGCCTTGATGTAGGCCGTCTTCCCCGACTTCTCGTCAGGGTACCTGTACCCCGTTTTCACTTCGATACCCACAACTCGTCCGTCCTTGTTCGTGATCATGCGTTCCATCTTCGTGCGGGTCCTGACCTCGACACCCAGGCCCTTCGCCTTGGCGAGCATCTTGTTGACGAGTTCCGAACCCGAGGCGTTGACGGTCTGGTTCGCCCTCTTCACGGAATGGCCGCCGTGAAAGTTGAGCCTCGTGAATTTCGCCCCTACGTAATCCTCGCACCATTCAATGGCTTCCCTCGCGTTGTCCGCCAGGATCCGTGCCAGCTCGGGATTGTTGATGTAGAGTCCCGCCTTCATCATGTCCTTGTACATGAGGTCCGCCGAGTCCTCAACACCTGCCGCCTTCTGCAGTCGCGTTCCCGGCGCGCAGAAATCGCCGCCATTGATGATCGAATTGCCGCCGTGCACCGGCATCTTCTCGATGACCACAACGCTCGCACCCGCGTTCTTTGCCTCGATCGCGGCCGCAAGACCCGCGAACCCGCTGCCGATGACAACCACATCATAGGTCTGGTCCCACTTTTTTGGCATGGCAACAGGAACAGCCGCACCCTCGCGGGCCCCGACCGCGACAACACCCGCGGCCATACCGGCAACCGCCGCCACGCCTCCCGCCGACTTCAGGAAACCACGCCTTGTCAAACCTTTCTTCTGTCCAACATCGTCGCTCATGATAACCTCCAGTTTTCTAGGCACTTAACAACCCATTGACAAAACCATTTCTACAGTCGGTTCGTACTCTTTCGTCATTCCGGCGAAGGCCGGAATCCAGGAAAAATGAGGGA
>MVQQ01000041.1 GCA_002067555.1 Syntrophorhabdus sp. PtaB.Bin184 | reverse complement strand
ACCCACCACCACGATGTGGAGATCCAGTAGGGTGAGGAGGCTGATGTTGCCTTCGTTGTGGACCATCAGGAGAGATCCATCCTCAGCAGCCACAGAGTTGGCCCCGGTTATCCCTACTCGACACTGGGAGATTTTTTCTATGATATCTGATTTAACCACATCCAGAATGGCCCGAGGTTCAGCTTCAATCTCCTTTTTAAACTCCTCGGATACAAGTTTGGCAATTATTTCCATATCCAGATGACAGGCCGGTCCGATGGGGTGAGTGGGGTTGCTCTGGTGGAACTGTACTATTCTATCCCCCAGATCAGTTTCCAGAACATTTACCTCATGCTCCTTCAGGTACTCGGTGAGTTGAATTTCACCGGCAGTGTTGGATTTGGATTTGGCCACTGTTTCTTCATTTTTAACCAGCTGGTAAATTGCTTCCCTGGCCTCTTCCGCATCATGGGCCATGATCACTTCTATCCCATTGTTCTCCAATGTTTCTCGTGCTTTTTCCAGAAGGGTAGATAGATGTTCAACTGAATATTCCCTGATCTTTTTAACCTTTTCCTTTAAATCAAGGGTACGTTCATCCTCAAGGAGGGCGGACCTTCTCTTATTCAATATACCAAAGGAACGGTTCATGATTTTAAGGGAGGGATCATTCATGTTTAAGCCTCCTTAACATGAACTGGGATAAGTCCCGGATATCCACCTCTTCCCCAGTAACCCTGGTGGAGGAAGAACTCTCCTTTTGGGATAATTCCAGGTTAAGAATACAGAAGGGACAACAGGTTACCAGGGTGGTGGCACCAGTATTTCGGGCATCCTCCACCCTATTTTTCCCAATTTCTTCAGATAATTCAGGGAAAGCAGATTTAACGCCGCCACCAGCCCCACAACATCGGGCTTTTTCCTGGGTGCGTTCCATTTCCACCAGTTCTCCGTAGGCATGGATAACCTCTCGTGGAGTCTGGTACTCTTTCTGGTGGCGTCCCAAGTGGCAGGGGTCGTGGTAGGTTACCTTTTCCTGGCTGGGAGAGGTTTCCAGCAGACCCTCCTCTATTAACTCCTGGAATAGTCTGGAGGTGTGGATAACATCCACTTTTTCCCCTAAAATCTCAGGATAATCCTCTTTAAAAGTACGATAACAACCGGCACAGGAAACCAGGACCTGTTCACCTCTGATATCTTCCAGGGTGTCCTGCATAACCGGGAGGGCTTCCTCCTTAAAACCAGTGCGCAAAAGCACTGAACCACAGCACCCCTCATCTTCCAGTATCCGGTATTCTATTCCTGCTTTATGGAGCAGCTCTTCAGTAGCATGGGGAATCTCTTTTAGTTTCTCCCGCGACAGGCATCCTCTAAAGTAAATCATAAATGTCACCGTGCATGC
>MVQQ01000040.1 GCA_002067555.1 Syntrophorhabdus sp. PtaB.Bin184 | reverse complement strand
GGACGGCTTCATCTGGCTCGTCGACAGGAAGAAGGACATCATCATCACCGGCGGCGAGAACGTCTTCCCCGTCGAGGTGGAGGATTTCCTCTACACGAACGCAAAGATCAAGGATGCGGCAGCCATCGGTATCCCCGATGACCGTCTGGGAGAGATTGTCACCGTCGTCGTCGAGCTCAAGCCCGGCGAGACCATGACCGAGGAAGAGGTCATCAAGTTCTGCGAGCCGCTGCCACGGTACAAAAGGCCGAGAAAGGTCTTCTTCGGCGATGTCCCGCGCAATCCCACAGGCAAGATAGAGAAACCGAAACTGAGAAAGCAGTATTCCGGCATGGAAGAGGCATTCAAGATCAAATAGGGAACGCAAGGCATGGAAAGGCCGGGATGACCCATCCCGGCCTTTCCTTCAAACGCCTTCCTTGGAAAATAATCGGTGCCCTAGATCGTGTCCCACAAGAAGCCTACCCTCGAAGAAACCATCGGTTACATATTCAAGAACAGGGAACTATACAACCAGGCGGTCACACACAGTTCCTGTTTCAACGAGAAGCGGGAGGCCCGCCGTTCGGACAATGAAAAGCTGGAGTTTCTCGGAGACGCCATCCTCAACACGGTCATCAGCATCATCCTCTACAAGCGATTTCGCGGCAGGGATGAAGGCTTTCTGAGCAATGCCCGCTCAAGCCTCGTCAAGCGGGAAACCCTGACGGCCATAGCGAAAGAGATCAACCTCGACCGACACATGAGCTACGGCAACGGGGAGGGTGGTGTTCCCGAGGAGTCGAAGGTGCTTTCCAACATGGTCGAGGCGCTGATCGGGGCGCTCTACCTCGACAGCGGGATCAGGAACACCTCAAAGATCATCCGCAAACTCTTCTCGGCCTACTTCACCGAGGAGAAACTCACCGAAAAGAATCCCAAGAATATTCTTCAGGAACTCTCTCAGAAAAAATGGGGTGTCCTGCCCCGGTACAAATTCCCCCGGAAGATCAGGGACGGCTTTGCCGTCATGGTCTTCATCGGAAAGGAGCATAAGGCACGGGGCACCGGGAAAAGCAAGAAGGAAGCGGAGCAGAACGCAGCCCGCAACCTCCTGGAATACCTGTCGGAGATGGAGATCTGAAAAACAGGGTGTCCCTCTTTCTCTTCTCTTCGCCTTTACCCTTGAACTCTTGAACCCTTGAACTTTTGAACCTTCTCTGGCCCCCGGCCATCGGATCTTTTCTTCCTGTATATCCCCGCAACCACCATGCCGGCCAGGAAGAAAAGACACAGAACGATGAAGTAGTCTCCATACCGCACGTAGAACGTCATGGTATCCTTGAGCGCGTAGCCGCCCCTCAAGACCTCCTCCGTGAAAATGGGGGTCTTCCCCCGGACCCGGCCCCTGGGATCGATGACGGCGCTGATGCCCGTGTTGGCGGCCCGCAACACATACCTGTCTGTTTCAATTGCCCGGAAGACATAGAAGACAAAGTGCTGGAAAGGCGCCGACGTCCTGTTGTACCAGGCATCGTTGGTGACGTTGACGAGGACTTGAGCTCCCTCCCTCACGGTTTCATTGGTGATATAGGGGAATATCCCCTCGAAGCAGATGAGGATGCCAACCTTTCCCGCGCCCGTTGCGATGGGCCTGTGTCCCTCGCCGGCGATGAAATCCGCCCCGATGGCTGTGATCTTTGCAAGAAAGGGGAAATAGGAAACGATCGGGGTGTATTCTCCAAAAGGTACAAGGTGGACCTTGTTGTATATCGCCGCGGTCCTTCCCTCCTCATCGACGTAGTGGACGCTGTTCAAGAGCTTGCCTTCCGCCCCGAGCCCCACCGTCCCGAAGAGAAGCCGGGATCTGAGCATGGCGGGCACTGCCCTCACATACTTGTACGCGTGAACGTCACGTTCGATAATGAAAGGCATCGACGTTTCCGGCCAGATGATAAGGTCGGAGTTCCCGGCCAAACCGAAGCTCAACCGGTAGTACTTGCTGACGGTCATCATCTTGAAGGCGTCATCCCATTTCACGTCCTGGCCGATGTTGCCCTGCACGACCGCCGCCCTCAACGGCTCGGCGTCCCTGTGCTGAAGCCTCACGAAACCATAGGCAAGGGAAGATGCGACAAGAACGATGACCACCGCCGTCCATATGCGGGACACCCTTTTGCGGACCCACAGGGAAAAGACGATGCCATTCACCGCCGCCACCAGGAAGGAGATGAAGTATGTCCCCGTTACGGAAACCACCTGGATGAAAGGAAGGAATGCATATTGCGAGTGGCCGAGGAAGGCCCAGGGGAAACCCGTCATGACGGCTCCCCTCGCGTACTCCAGCACCACCCACACGGGGGCGGCAAGGAGATAGGCCGGAATGGAGGTCCTCTTCTCCAGGTACGCGCAGGAAACGGTGAAGATCGCCACGTACAGGGAAAGGTAGAGCGCGAAGAGAAGAAGGATAAGCACGCTCAGCGGGATATTGATGCCCCCGTAGCTGTTCATGGCCACGACGACCCAGTAGACGATGCCGAGCCAGGCTACGACCCCGGCGGCAAACCCCCGTTTGAAGGACAGGAGAAGGTCGTCCCTGTCTATGGCTCTCAAAAGTGGCACAAGGGCAACGAAAGCAAGGGGAAAGAGGGATGCCGGCGGTTGTATGAGGGCAAGCATGGCCCCCGACAGCAGGGCATGGCCGTACCTCGCCGCAATGGATGAAAAAAGGTTGTTGAAATGTCGGTTATCCATCGATGAGCGCCAGGTAAGCAGGATGTCCGAGGACAACCTCCATGAGCTTCTTTTCCCGGTAACGCATTTTCCTCGCCTCCGAGGTGCCTTTCGTATGATCATAACCCAGGATGTGAACGAAGCCGTGAACGACAAGGCCAAAGAACCTTTCGTAGAAGGGGATGCCTGCCGCATGAGCCTCATCGGCGGCGCGCTCCACGGAAATGACGATGTCTCCGATGGCCTCGTCGGGCATTCCGTCGAGATAGGAAAAGGAAATCACGTTCGTGGGACGGTCCTTGCCGAACAGGTCCCTGTTCATCAGGGCGATCCGCCTGTCATCGACAAGCAGTATGCTGAGGTCCCTATTGTGAAGCTTTAAAGAGGCCAGTAATGCCCCGGTTACCGCGCCGATCGCCTTTCGGTTGAGCTTCATCAGTCCTTGGGAGTTTTTTATCAGAACCGCCATTTTGTGTCCTTTCCGGGTATTCGATGCGATGGTGAAAGATCCCGATGAGTATCGTGATGAAGCTCTTCTGGATCGCGTGGAGGTCTTTGAGGGTCAATTCGCAGTCGTCGAGCTGGCCGTCGAGAAATATGCCCTCTATGATGCGCTGAACGTGGTTCTCGATCCTCTTGGGTGTGGGGTCCTCGAGGACCCGCGACGCGGCTTCAACCGCATCGGCAAGCATGATGATCCCCGCCTCCTTCGTCTGCGGCTTGGGACCGGGATACCGGAAATCCTTCTCCTCGATCACGTGGAGAAGCGGGTCTTCCTTTCCCTTGGCCTTCGTATAGAAGAAACTCGTGAGGCTCGTGCCGTGGTGTTGCTGTATGATGTCCGTCAACCTTC
>MVQQ01000039.1 GCA_002067555.1 Syntrophorhabdus sp. PtaB.Bin184 | reverse complement strand
CGAGAGATTCCCGCCGACGCACGAGGTGAAGATCGAGGAGAATACCTCCTGGAGCTGCGCCCATGGCATTGAGCGCTGGCGCAGCGACTGCGGGTGCAACTCGGGTGGACACGGGGGCTGGAACCAGGCGTGGAGGCGTCCCCTGCGCGACGCGTTGGACTGGCTGCGTGATGAACTGGCCCGGGCATATGAGGAAAAGGCCAGTCATTATCTCCACGACCCCTGGGCAGCCCGGAACGATTACATCGATGTGATCCTCGATCGCGACAGGGAAACCGTTGACGAGTTCTTCACGAAGCACGGCCGAAGGGTACTGGCCGGCGATGAAAGGACCGAGGCGCTGAAGCTTCTCGAATCGCAGCGCCACGCGCTGCTCATGTACACGAGCTGCGGATGGTTCTTCGATGAGATATCAGGGATAGAGACGGTCCAGATCATTCAGTACGCGGGAAGAGCCATTCAGCTGATCGCGGAGGTGAGCGGCGATGACAGAGAGAGGACCTTCCGGTCTCTTCTCGAGAAGGCGAAGAGCAACATCCCGGAACAGGGGGATGGCGCCAGGATATTCGACAGGTTTGTCACGCCCGTGGTGATAGACCTCAAGAAGGTCGCGGTGCATTACGCCGTTTCCTCGGTGATGGAAGACTTCGGCGATCGCACGGAGATATACAGTTACACCGTGGACAAGGAGGAGTATTTCAGGATAGCGGCGGGCAGGACGACGCTTGCCATCGGCAGGGTCCTCGTCGCCTCGGGCATCACGGGTGATTCCGAGCGGATCAGCTTCGCTCTTCTTCATATGGGAGGGCATGCCTTCAACGGAGGGGCGCGGGAATACCTCGGGGAGGAGGGCTTTCAGTCGATGAGGACCGAGATAACCGCTGCCTTCGAAAGGGGTGACTTCGCAGACGTATTCCACCTTATGGACCATCATTTCGGAATGCACAATTACTCCTTCACGAGTCTTTTCCGGGACCGGCAACACGCGGTCATGAACCTTCTTCTGAAGGATACCTACGAAAAGTACGAGGTTGTCTACAGGGAACTCTTCGAAGGCGAACGGATCCTCATGAATTTCTTCCGCGAGGCTGGTATGACGGTTCCCAATGTCTTCAGGGCCGCCGCCGAATTCATTCTCAACCTTGATCTCAGAAAGGCTTTCTCCCAGGATCCTCTCGACGCGAACCGTATTCGCGCTCTTGTGAAGGAGGTCGAGAAATGGGGTGTTGGCTATGATACGGTTCAGATGGAGAGGATTATCAGGAAGAGATTGGAGGGCCGGATGTCCCTTTTGCAGACAAACCCATCGGATATCGCGCTCATCGAGGCCGTGAAGACGAGCGCGGAACTCTCCCGGTTGTTACCCATCGAGGTGAACCTCTGGGAGGTCCAGAACATCTACTACTCCATGGCGAGATCTGTTTATAAGAATATGGTGAAAGAGGCGTCCGGGAACAGACCGGAAGCGGTTCAATGGGTAAAGGCCTTCGTTGATCTAGGGGAGAAACTTGGTTTCGACATCGGGTCGATCCCGGGTCGCTAGGGAGAATTCCGGAAAAGGCCACATCCGTCCATCGTCGGGGCCGCCCGTCCGGCCTGCCCATGGTGAGAGGACGGTGTGTTTGCCCTGAAAGCTCTCTCGTTTTTGTTGGTGCGTTAGCTGATCGCTTTTCGCGCGGGGCGTGAATGTGAAACCACCCCTGTTCCTGATACCTTTGCAGCGTGGATCTGCGGCCTCAGGCCGTCTCTTCCTCTTCCCCGGCTGATGTTTCTTCCCCGGTGGTTTCCGCTTCGGCAGCAGTTGTCTCTTCGTTGATCTCGTCTTCGGGTTCCTGTTTCTTGTGACCCTGTCTTCTCATCATTTTTTCCTGGGCTTTCTGCTGACGCTTGATCTCCTTCTGCCTTTTCAAAAAACTGTTTGGGTTGCGTTTCGCCATTCAGGCTCCTTTCTTCTTCCCGGTGTTTCTCCCGGTGCTTCCATGCAATATCTCCGGTGACCTGCCCGGGGAGAAATGGGTCATGGTAAGATGCAGATATGGATTATGACGTGATTTGAAGGGTTTGTCAAGAGAACCGGTGAAGGTGAGAGGTCGTGGGTTGTGGATCACGGGTCATGGGGGAGACGAAGATCACCGTCTCCGGCGGGATTGCAGCCTCGATGATACGGGGTGGAGTCATGATGGAATTATCCTCAGAATATTCCCGCGCTCACACCCTCAGCGATGGTTTCACCGAGTTCTTTGCACCGGGCCAATATGTCCGGCGTGACAGGGCCCTTGCATACGATGGGGTTTTGCACCTTTTTGAAGTTGTAGCCCTTGCAGATACGTTCTATGTGTCTGACCGCTCCGCTGCCGTCATTGCCTGCACTGATGACGATACAGTAAGGTTTTTTCCGGGTCCGCGGGTCGTCTTTCAACTCTTCATAGGTTCTGTCGAAGAGGTCTTTCATTGCGCCCGACATGTAGCCGAAGTACTCGGGGGAACAAAGGACGACGGCGTCGCACTCCCTGATATCCCCGGCAGTGGTTTCGAGGGCCTTTTTGAGGTTTGCCCGCGCGTTCTGGGACCGTGCTACCCCGGCCGCAACCGCCTGGGCCATCTTCTCCGTGTTGCCTGTTTGTGAGTGAAATGTGACAAGTATGTGGGTCATTTCGGAACCTTCCGGGACATATTCCCTTTCGCCCTTCAGGGCTTGATCGTCTCAGGCGGGCTGCATCCCTCGATGTTGGGGCAGTCCTCCGGGATCTTCGGAGGCTTCGGGCAACCCTCAATGCTATCGCAATCGGCGGCAATGCACATGCACGACCCGTTCGGTTGCAGGTACGCCTTGTAACCCGGGCCGCACACCGCATCGGTGCAGGGCACCTTTGACTGGGCAAACGAGACACCCTCTGTCATCGAGAACAAGAGGGTCATCGCGATCACGACAAGAACAAGAACCCGACAACGCATACCCACACCTCCTCAGCACCGTGTTACCATGATTGCTATTATCCTAATTCGCGCAGGGCAAAGAGTAAAGCAGAAAAGCACATCCCTTTACGGTCTCAGTCCGTCATCCCGGCGAAGGCCGGGAACCAGGAAAAACCCTGTTGCGGCGGAAAGCGCACAAAGGATACTGCCGCAAGAGTGGTATGGGAGAGATGTGTCGGATCTTTCACTGTTCGGTGGTCAATTGCTGTCGATTCTTCCTGGATCCCGGCCTTCGCCGGGATGACGGGGAAGGAGGGATTGCGGGATGACGGGGAAGGGGACTCCATCAACAGACCGTCAAACGGTTCAAGCCATTCCAACGGTTCCAACGGTTCCAACGGTCTTTAGAGGTACTCCCTCCTCATCTCCTCTATCATCTCCGCAGTAAGCTTTTCCTGCTTTCTCAGGTCCGCGAAGCGGTCGAGGAGGTCGGCTGTGGTGAGATACTGCTTGTCTTTTCCTGAGATCTGCTCGATGATCCGGCCCTTGTGCATGAGGATGGTGCGCGATCCCATCGCGAGGGCCTGCTGCATGCTGTGGGTGATCATGATGGTCG
>MVQQ01000038.1 GCA_002067555.1 Syntrophorhabdus sp. PtaB.Bin184 | reverse complement strand
CACTCCCAGGAGGACATCCAGGTTGTCGAGGATGCCATAGGAAAGGGTGGTGCTGGCGGAAGACGCGTCCTCCTTCGTCACCACGCCATCATCCTCCGTCCTGTGGTCCGATGTTTCGAAACCCAGTTCCACCTGGAACGCTCCCTTCCCCAGGGTCCCCGCGTCATCGGTGATGAGCGGCCGGGCGGCGAAGGCCGCCACAGGTAAAGAAACGACCATGGCAAGAACGAGGACTATCTTTATCATCTTTCTGCTCAATCTGATCTGCGACAGTGTGACCATGTGTCTCTCCTTATATAATAATCGAATATCCTTTCCATCATTTAACGAAGGAAGAACTTTCCTTTAAGCCATCGCCCTGTCGGCGGTGCGGCGATAACGCGCACCCTTGCACGAACCCGCACCCCTGGCCTCTCCGGCATCATCTTTTCCCTATCGGACAAGACGCTGCAGACATTCACGCAAACTGCATACGCCGCAGGAATGTACCATGATCACGGGGATGCTTTTTGACCTGGCGGCGTTCACGGCTTCTCTCTTCAACTGATGCGACACCTTTCCCGTGAACATGACCATAACATCCACGGCCTTGAGGCGGGTCGCAAGACCCGTTTTTGTCTTCGTAAAGACCCTCAGTTCCACTCCATGCCTTCGCGCTTCAGTTTCATAATCCCGCTCCAGTCTGTCCATTCCACCTATCAAAGCAACGCACATTGAATCCTCCTTATTGTCTGTCCGGTTAATCTCTTCATTCTGTTTTCCTGTCCATGTCCTGGCACGTGCACGACGAGCACTCACAGCACTTTCCCGTTTCCCGGCCTGTAACCAGGCGGTAAACGGACCGGGCGGCGAGAACGACGACAGCTCCCACGATCACCACTACCACCGTCAATTCCCCGATCGATCCATCCATCAAACACCTCCCGTCAGATACCGATGCCGAGCACGCGACCTGCCTGAAAAACGATCACCGTCAGTATCCACGCCATCACCGTGAGCCCCGCAAGCTGGAAAAGAGCCCACTTCCAGGAATTGCTCTCCCTGCGCGTCACCGCGATGGTCGCCATGCAGGGAGCACTCACGAGGCAAAAGAGCATGATGCAGAACGCCACGAGTGGAGTGTAGTTGGCACGCAGTTGATCGCGGAGTTCCGAGGACTCTTCGCTCGCCTCCTTGCCAACGCTGTAGACAATGCCCAGCTGTGCCACGAACACCTCCTTCGCTGCAAAGGCACCTATGAGAGCCGTACCTATCCTCCAGTCAAATCCCATGGGCTTGAGAACCGGCTCCAGAGCGTGGCCGATCCTTCCCGCGATGCTGCCCTTGAGCGACGCCTCCGTCATCGAGTTTTCGATGGACGTGACCTTCTCTTTCTTCATCTCCTCGTCCATTACGGTCGCCTCCACCGCCTGTTTCTCCTTCTCGAACCGCTCCGCCTGCTCTTCCGGCAGTCCCGGAAAGGTCGTCAGCGCCCACAGCAGGATGGAGATACCGAGGATGACCGTTCCGGCCTTCTTGAGATAGAGCCACCCGCGCTGCCACATGTGGGTCAGGACGCCCCTTAATGTCGGCAGACGGTATGGAGGCAACTCCATCACGAAGGGAACCGATTCGCCCTTGAAGATGGTGCTGCGCAGGACCTTCGCGCTGATAACGGCAAGGAGTATCCCTATGACGTATATGATCCAGAGCATCGGGGCATTCCATGCCTGGGGAAAAAACGCGGGAATGATGAGCGCGTAAATGGGAAGCCTCGCCCCGCAGCTCATGAGGGGAACAACGAGCATGGTGACCAGCCTGTCCCTCCTGTTCTCGAGCATCCTCGTCGCCATGATTGCCGGAACGGAGCAGCCGAAGCCAATAAGCATGGGAATGAAGCTTTTGCCGTGAAGGCCTATCCGGTGCATCAGCCGGTCCATGATGAACGCAGCCCTGGCCATGTAGCCGGAATCCTCGAGGATAGCGATGGCGAAGAACAGAAGGAGGATATTCGGCAGGAAGACGATGACACCGCCGACGCCGCCGATGATGCCATCGATGATAAGGGATTTGAGAAGGCTCTCCCAGCCTTCCGGCCACAGTGCGCCGGCGCTGTCCCCCAGCCATTTGAAAAAGCCTTCTATCCAACCCATGGGAGGATCACCGAGGGTGAAGGTGAGGTAGAAGACCAGGTACATGAGCCCCAGAAAGATGGGGATACCAAGGACGCGGTTCGTGATAACCGTATCGATCTTATCAGAAATGGTATGGAGGACCTCCACGGTGGAGTGCACCGCCTCCTGGCACGCTCCCGAGATATACCCGTACCTGCGGCTGGCGATGATCGTCTCCGGATTCTCCCCGAGGATGCCCTCTATATGCGAAGAGCTCTTCGCGAGCTGGGCGCGTACCGCATCGGATGAAGCCTTCTCGAAGACATCCCTGTCGTTCTCAAGCAGTTTTACAGCCAACCAGCGTGCACCGTACTTCTCCGCGAGCAGAGGATCGCCCTTCAGGAGGGGCATGATCTTGCCGATCTCCTCTTCGAGTTCCTCCCCGTAGTTGACAGAAGGCATGTCACCGGAGTCGCCCTCGCGCGATGCGACAGCAACGATCTGCCGGACCAGTTCATCCATGCCCTCGCCCTTGTGACCCACCGTCCTCACAACCGACGCGTTGAAGAACCGGGAAAATTTCTCCACATCGAACTCATACCCCCGCGCGCGGGCCTCATCGCTCATATTGAAGGCGAGCACGAGGGGTACCCCCGTTTCCATGAGCTGAACGGCAAGGTAGAGATTCCGCTCCAGGTTGGAAGAATCGATGATGTCCACTACCACGTCAGGCCTCTCGTCAACAATGAAATTCCTCGCCACCAGTTCCTCAGCCGAATACGCGGTAAGACTGTACGTGCCGGGCAGGTCGACGAACATGATCTCATGGCCGTCGTATCGGCCGTAGCCTTCCTTCCTTTCCACCGTCACTCCGGGGTAGTTGCCGACATGCTGTCTCGCACCGGTGAGGTTGTTGAATATGGTAGTCTTCCCCGAGTTGGGATTTCCTGCGAGCGCAACAACGATCTTTGATCCCATAGGTTCTCCTATCGTTCTCATAATCTCCTATCTTTATTAGCGACCGCCAATGAATTTAGGTATACCTAACTTCTATGGTAAATTTTTTTAAACAACGATGATCTTTGCGGCCATTCCCCGACCGAGCATAATCCTGCTGCCCTTGATGGCAACTATAAATGGTCCCCGTCCTGAATTCAGTATCACATCCACCGGCACTCCCGGAACCAGACCCATCGCCGCCAGTCTGCCCTTCAGATCCTGACCTGAATCCACGGCCACGATAAACACTTTTCTCCCCGCCTCCACCGCGCTGAGCGGCACCGAACACCGTTCCTCCCGCACTGTCTCCTCCCGATCAGATAACCTCAACATCTATCCCCTCAGCCTCGGCCTTCCTCAGCGACAGGTGGTAACCCTTCACCTTCACATCTATCGGGTCTCCCAGCGGCGCTATGCGCTCCACCTCAACAACG
>MVQQ01000037.1 GCA_002067555.1 Syntrophorhabdus sp. PtaB.Bin184 | reverse complement strand
GTGTTTCCGTAAAGCTCTATGGCATACCTCTGTCTGTCACGCCTTCGCCACGAGTTCCCGGTCTATCTCCATGCGAGCGCAGTAATCGACACCTTCCAGGAGGATGGCGATCCTTTCCTTGCCGTCAAGCTCCTGTTCGAAGATACCGCTGAAACCCTTGAATGGACCTTCCTGGATGATGAGCTTTTCCCCTTTCTGGAAGGTCGGTTTCTCCACCGTGGCCACGCCATCGGTGAGGCGCTCCCTGATGAAATCGATGAGTCTTTCCTGGAGGGGGATTATCCTGCCGTTGAAGTTGACGATCGTTTTTATGCCCCGTGTGTACTTGACGAGGCGAAACTCGTCAACGGGGTGGAACCTGACGAAGATATACCCGGGGAACATGGGTTCTATGATATCCGTGAACTTTCCCTCGCGCCAGCGCCTGAACCTGAGCTTCGGAGCAAGGACGTCGATCCCTCCCTGGGCGAGGTTCACCGCTGCGCGCTCCTCGTTCCTCGCCTTCGTGTTCACCACATACCAGTGTCTTTCGTCCATATCTCTATTATGGTGTAAGAGCAGCGATTTTTCAAGTGAAACGACGGCCCGCCGCCTCCAAAGCTATTGACAGGAGCTTTTCTGGTCGTTTACCATTAACTACCTGTTATACTGTCATTCGGACCGGGCACAAATGGCTGAAGAAGATCTGTCACAACTGAAGATAGATAAGACCCGTCCCGCCTTCCGGGCCGTGCGCGGTAAGAGAAGGACCATCTATATCGTGGTGGCCGCGACAGTCGTGCTCCTCGCCGTCCTTGCGCTGGCGGGTGCTTTCTCGCCCGCCATCAGGGTCGACGCGGTAAGCGTACAGCAGTTCTACCCGTCGCAGTCCTTCACGCTCCTCAATGCCAGCGGCTACGTCGTTCCCCAGCGCAAGGCGGCGGTCGCCTCGAAGGTCACGGCGCGGCTGGAAGAGCTCTTCGTCGAAGAAGGAAGCAAGGTGAAGAAGGACCAGGTGCTGGCGCGCCTGGAAAACGCCGACCTCGCAGCCACGTTGAGACAGGCCGAGGCGAACCTCAACGTGGCCCGCTCGTCCGTGGACCAGGCGAGGGCGGAACTGAACGATGCCGGGGTCAACTTCGAACGGGAGAAACGCCTTCTCGCCAGGGAATTCACCACCCGCTCCGTCTATGACGCCGCCGAGGCAAGGTACAAGAAGGCTAAGGCTTCCGTGGCGGGCGCCGAATCGTCGGTGCGGGCGAACCAGGCCGCCGTGAAAGAGGCCAGGGTTTCCCTCGACTATACCTACATACGGGCACCCTTCGACGCTGTCGTTCTCACGAAGAACGCCGATATCGGCGACATCGTCACTCCCATTGGCGCGGCATCGACGGCCAAGGCGGCGGTCGTCACCCTGGCGGATATGTCGTCGCTGAAGGTGGAGGCTGATGTTTCCGAGTCGAACCTGGGAAAACTGAAGGCGGGCCAGCCCTGCCAGATCGAGCTCGACGCCATTCCCGATACGCGCTTCGACGGAGCCGTCCACATGATCGTGCCCACGGCGGACAGGACGAAGGCGACGGTCATGGTGAAGGTGAACTTCAGTCGTCTCGATCCCAGGATTCTCCCCGAGATGAGCGCGAAGGTGGCCTTTCTCTCACGGGAGGTCACGGGTGACGAGAAGAGATCGAGGACGGCGGTGAGCGGCAAGGCTGTTGTCGAAAGAAAGGGTGGGAAATATCTCTTCATTGTGAAGGACGGACGTGCCGTCATGAGGACAGTGACAACGGGAGAGGTCTTTGGCGACATGGTGGAGATCAAAAGTGGCGCCTCGTCCGGCGACAGGGTCATCCTCAACCCTTCGGACCGTCTCAGGAACGGTTCCCGGGTGAAGATTGTAGGGCAGTGAATGGACCCCGGGGCCATAGTCTCCGTCCAGGGACTCTGCAAGTCCTATCGTCGTGGGGATCAGGTCATCCGGGTCCTGAGCGACATCAGCTTCACTATTGCCGAGGGGGAGTTTCTGGCGCTCATGGGTCCCTCGGGATCGGGCAAGAGCACGCTCCTCAATCTCATCGCCGGCATCGACAAGCCCGACAGCGGCTCCATCGTGATAGGGGACATCGACGTCACGACGCTCACGGAGACGGAGCTGGCGAAGTGGCGGGCCCTCAACGTTGGTTTCATTTTCCAGTTCTACAACCTCATTCCCGTGCTGACGGCCTTCGAGAACGTGGAGCTGCCGCTCTTGCTGACGCCTCTTTCGCGCTCCGAACGCAGGGAGCACGTCGAGATGGCCCTCAGGGTAGTGGGTCTTGCCGACCGGATGGACCACTACCCGTCACAGCTCTCAGGCGGGCAGGAGCAGCGCGTCGCGATAGCGAGGGCCATCGTTACCGACCCCACCATACTCGTTGCCGACGAACCCACGGGGGACCTGGACAGGAATTCGGCCGAGGAGATCATGGACCTCATGGACCGGTTGAACGGCGAATCGGAAAAGACCATCATCATGGTCACCCATGATCCGCGGGCCGCGAAGAAAGCGCATGTCATAAGGCACCTCGACAAGGGTATCCTCACCAATGCAGATCCTCAAGATACTCTTTAAGAACGCCTTCAGGCACAAGCTCCGCACGGGGCTCACCATCCTCTCCATCACCATCGCCCTTCTCGCCTTCGGTCTTCTGAGGACCGTCATCAACGCCTGGTACTCGGGAGTGGAGGCATCGAGCGCCTACCGGCTTGTGACACGCAACGCCGTTTCGATCATCTTTCCCCTGCCCCTGTCCTACAAGGACAGGATACGCCAGGTCGACGGGGTGTCAGAGGTGTCCTGGGGGAACTGGTTCGGTGGCATCTATATCGACGAGAAGAACTTCTTCGCCAATTTTGCCGTCGACGCGAAGAGCTATTTCGACCTTTACCGCGAATACGCGATCCCCGACGACCAGAAGGCGGCCTTCTTTCGGGACCGCAAGGGTTTCGTGGCGGGGCGGAAGCTCGCCGAGCGGTTTGGGTGGAAGATAGGGGACACGATCATCCTCAAGGGGACCATCTTTCCCGGCAACTGGGAGTTTGTGATGCGCGCCGTATACAGGGGAAGGGAGGCAAACGCTGACGAGACGGTCTTCATGTTCCATTGGGATTACCTGAACGAGTCCCTCAAGAAGACGGCGCCGACGAGGGCCGATCAGGTGGGTTTCTACATGATAGGCGTCAAGGACCCCGGGCAGGCCGTCTCAACCGCCGGGTCCATAGACGCCCTCTTCAGGAACTCCTTTGCCGAGACCATCACGGAGACGGAAAAGGCGTTTACCCTGGGTTTCGTGGCCATGTCGGATACGATCATAACGGCCATCCAGCTCGTTTCCTTCGTCGTCATCATCATTATTCTCGCCGTCGTCGCGAACACGGTGGCCATGTCCGTCAGGGAACGCACGAACGAGTACGCGGTTTTCAAGACCCTGGGTTTCGGCGGCTGGCGGATAGTGGGGCTTATCCTGGGAGAGTCCGTGGTCATCACGATGATG